>NZ_JBYSYM010000021.1:0-136605 GCF_058783375.1 Acidovorax sp. FW305-C-20-28
CGGCTTGCCCATAGTCCACTATGGGCTGCGCCGCGCTTCGCGCATCCATCCGCATGCCGGGGCCAGCGCGGGGGTGAAATGAACGATGACACGCCCTAGGAAACCCGCCTGCGCCGAAATCCGGCGGGGAGTCTGGGGTACAACCGGGGCTGCCCCCACCCCACAGACCACCCCATGATCCTGGAAATCGCCCAACTCACCATCCGAGCCGGCCAAGCCAGCGCCTTCGAGCAGGCCTTTGCAAAGGCACAGCGCATCATTGCCTCGATGCCCGGCTACCAGTCGCACGAACTGCAGCACTGCATCGAGCGCCCGGACGACTATGTGCTGCTGGTGCGCTGGGACACCCTGAAGGACCATGAGGTGGGCTTTCGCCAGTCCGCGCAGTACCAGGAGTGGAAGGCGCTGCTGCACCATTTCTATGACCCTTTCCCCACCGTGCTGCACTACGGCCCGGTGGCGGGCCTGTAGCACAATGACCGGGCACAAGGAGCCCGCGCGCACCGCCCCTGCCAATTTGTAACAGCGGCGCCAGCAGTGTCTCGGCGCCGCGACGTTGGGGGGCGGGCAGACCCCATTCGGGTACGCCCTGACAATTTATCGTGCTGCGCACACCGTTCTGATCCTAGAATTTGTAAACGCGCGTATCTGCGCAAAGGACACTTCCATGAAAGCAGTGCAGCAGGACATCGACGAGCGGACCAACCTCACCAGCACCAACAAGTTCGAGTTGCTGCTGTTCCGCCTGGGCACAGACACCGCCTTGAACAAGTCCGAGCTTTTCGGCATCAACGTGTTCAAGATCCGCGAGATCGTGGCCATGCCCAGCATCACGCCCATCGCGGGCACCACGCCGCATTCGCTGGGCGTGGTCAACCTGCGCGGCCAGGTGATCCCGGTGCTGGACCTGCCCTCCATCGTGGGCTGCAAACCCCAGACGGGCCTGAACATCATGCTGGTCACGGAGTACGCGCGCACCACGCAGGCGTTCGCCGTGGAGTCTGTGGAAGACATCGTGCGCCTGGACTGGAAGCAGGTGCTCTCGGCCGAAACCAGCGGTGCCAAGGGCAAGCTCGTCACCAGCATCGCCCGCCTGGACGGCAACACCGACGAATCGCGCCTGGCCCAGGTGTTGGACGTGGAAGCCATTTTGCAGATGGTGTCCCCCTCCGACGGGCACGAAGTCACCGAAGAGAAGGTGGGCGCCAAGCTCAAGCTGCGCCCCGGCTCCATCATCCTGGCGGCCGACGACTCCTTCGTGGCGCGCTCGCTGATCGAGCAGGAGCTCAAGGCCCTCAATGCACCGTTCGAGATGGTCAAGTCGGGCAAGGAAGCCTGGGACCGGCTGAACGCCATTGCCAAAAGCGCCGAAGCCGAAGGCAAGACCGTGCTGGACCGCGTGTCCATGGTGCTGACCGACCTGGAAATGCCCGAGATGGACGGCTTCACGTTGACCCGCAACATCAAGCAGGATGCGCGCTTCCACGGCCTGCCGGTGGTCATCCACTCCTCGCTGTCGGGCTCGGCCAACGAAGACCATGTGCGCAGCGTGGGCGCCGACGGCTACGTGGCCAAGTTCGTGGCAGAAGACCTGGCGGAAACCATCCGCCGCGTGCTGCCCAAATAAAAAAGCCCTTTGCCGGGGCCGGCGCGCTGCCGTGGCGGCGCAGCCAGCGGCAACGCGACCTTTGGGGCGTGAACGATGTCACGCACCTACCCGGCCAATGGCATTTGGCCTACCCGCAAGGGCTATCGTCGCACGCCTGTCTGCGGCAAACTGGTGTCCCCGTCAACCAAATGCGGTGCTCAAACGTCAAGTTGCAAGCGGCCCAGCCGATGCAACACCATGGCGGTGTTGTTTTCCTGGCCTTTACCTGCAACGCGGAACGCGCCCCATGCGCCGGGAGTCTGAATCCATATGACCAATACCTTCGCCCGCGTTCTCTCTGCCACGGTCCTGGGCGCCGTGCTGACGGGCTGTGCCACGGTACCGGGTGACCCGTACTACGCACCCGCCCCCACCTACTACCCGCCGAGCAGCTCGACGATCATCTACGACGCGCCACCGGTCTACCGTTCGCCACCGCCCCCCGTGTATGTGGCACCGCCCCCACCGGTGTACTACGGCAACCGCCGCGACGAACGCGACTGGGCGCGCGAACGGGAACGCGAACGCGCGCAGCAGCAATGGCGCGAACAGGCCGAGCGCGAGCGCCGCGACCGGGAGCGTGACCGCGACCGCGACAACGCCCGCCGTGACCAGGAACGCCGAAACCAGGCCGAGCGCGAGCAGCAGGCCCGCCGCGACCAGGTCGAACGCGACCGCCGGGCTGCGGAAGAGCGCCGCAACCGCGAATCACGCCCAGGGCAGATGGCTCCGGGAAGTTACACGCCCGCTCCGAATGACTGGCGCGCACGCCAGCAATCCAACAGCTCCGACAAGCCCTGAGCACCGGGTGGCAGCACCGCGGGACGCGGCATGATCCTGGCTCGCCATCTTGTCGTCGGCCTTTGCACGGCCTGGTTGTGCCTGGGGGCGCAGGCCCAGGTGACGCGCTGTACCGATGCCCGCACCGGCAAGGTCGCCTACACCGACGGTCTGTGCAGCAGCGGCGAGGCCGCACACGAGGTCAAGATACGCCCCGCGCATGAAGAGTTGCTGCGGCTCCAGCAGGCCCACGCCGAGGCACTGGAGCGCAGCCGGCAGCGGCTGCAGGCGGACCATGGCGCCGCGCAAGCTGATGCGCGGCGCGCAGCGCACCTCCAACGCGCCCTCACCGAGTACGCCCCGCGGCAGTACGACTATGCCCGCTCACCCGGTTGCGCTGACTCCCGGGGTGCCTACGATCTGCTGCGCATCCAGCAGAACCACCGTTCCACGCGGGAATATGCCCCCCTGAAGGAATCCGCCCAGCAGCGCATGGACATGGATTGCATGGGCCCGGAGGCCTATGCCGAACGCGAGCGCCAGCGTGAGCAGGACCGGCGCGAGAAGGAGTACCGCGAAGCCGCCCTGCGCCGGGAGAACGACCTGCGCGACCAGTTGGAACGCGATCACCGCCTCCACCAGGAACGCGAGCGCGAACGGGACAGGGAACGGCAGCGCGAACGAGAGCGGGAGCAAGCCCAGCGCGAGCAGGCGGACCGCGAACGCCGTGACCGCGAACGTGACCACGCCCGGCGCGAGCAGGAGCAGCGGGTGCAGCAGGCGCAGCGGGAACGCGAGCAGGCGCGGCGCGACCAGATCGAGCGTGATCGCCGTGCAGCCGCAGACCGCGAGCGCAACGAGCGCCGGTCGGTCCAGTCCGGACTCAGCCCGGCGCCGACCGGCTGGCGCGGCAGCATACGATCCAGTCCCTGAGTGGCCACAGATTGCAAAACACCCACCATGGCCTGCCTCTTGCGCCCCACCCTCTACGGCCTGCTCCTGGCAGGCCTGTGCCTGGGTGTGCAGGCCCAGGTCATCCGCTGCACCGATGCGCGCACCGGCAAGGTGACCTATACCGACGGGACCTGCAGCAGCGGTGAGGCGGCCCGCGAGGTGGAACCCCGCCGCACACCCGAGGAAATACTGCTGGACCGGCAACTGTCCGCCGAAGCGCTGGAGCGCAAGCAACAGCGGCTGCAAGCCGAGAGTGAGGCCGCACAGGCCGATGCACAGCGCGCGGCAGACCTCCAGCGCGCACGCGCCGCCAATGCCCCCCTGCCCCAGGACTATGCGCGCTCACCCGAGTGCGCGCGTTCGCGCCGCAGCTACGACATGCTGGCCAACGAAGGCCCCCGCTCCACGCAGGAACACGGGCAACGCCTGGAAGCGGCCCAGCGCCAGATGGACCTCGACTGCCTGGGCCCCCAGGGCTATGCCGAAGTGGAGCGCGCCCGTGCTGCGCAGCCACGTGTGGTGGTCGTGCCACCACGCTACGGCGCAGGCTACCCGGCCCCCTACCCTCCGGTGGTGTTTCCACAGCAGCCCCAGAAGCCACCGCCACGGCTCACCCAGTGCTCGGATTACCGGTGCACCGACAACCAGGGCAATACCTACCCGCGCAATGGCCCTGGGCGCTTCCCTGGCCCAGGCGGGGTGTGCCGCTCGAATGGCGGCCAGGCGCCCTGCTGAGCACCGCCCACGGTCGTTGCCGCGCCGCGACCCCAACCTACCAAAAAGCGGATGTCGCTGGCCTGCACCCGCAGCGTCAACCAGATTCCCCCACCGCGCGTCAAAGTCGGACACGGTCACACGACCGGTTGTCCAAGGAGCTACATGACCCCTGCGCTTTTCCGCCTGGCATCTCTTTGCGTGCTGGGTGCCACGATCGCCGGTTGCAGTGCCGGCAGGTACCCACCCCGCCCGCTGGGCCTGCCGTATGTCAACCTGGCAAGCTACCCATCGCCCATCCAGCCCACAGCAGCGGCTGCCCCGCCCCCGGTCGCCATGCCTGCACCGCCGCCGGCCCCCGTGGTGCCTGCGGACCCGGTGGTGCGCCAGGAAACGAATCCCACTGCATCGGCATACCGCCCCTCGGGCCTGCCCGGGCTCCAGCATGTGGACCTGGCGAGCTACCCGTCGCCCATTCCAGCGCAACCTGCAAGGGCGCATGGCGCGCCGAAAACAGCGGCGGGGACCACGCGCACAACCCCATCGCGCCCCGCCGCAGCCACGCCCCCTGAGGCCCCGGCGGCGCGATCGCAGCCGTGGACCCCACCTGCGGCCACGCGCAGCAGCAGCTATGCGCAGGACATGGAGCGCATGCGCCGCATCGAAGAAGACGCCCGGCGCGACAGCGAACTGCGCATGGAAGCCATGGCACGCGAGATGGAGCGCGACCGCCAGGAACGCGAGCGCCAGCGTGAACAGGACCGGCGCGACCAGGAGTACCGCGAGGCCGCCCTGCGCGACCAGATCGAGCGCGACCGCCGCTACCACGAACAACGCGAGCAGGAGCGCGAGCGCGAGCGTGAACGGGACAGGGAACGAGAACGGGAGCGCGACCGGGAGCGCGAGCAATCGCGCAGGGACCAGGAGCGGCGTGACCAGGCCAACCGGGACCAGGCCCGACGCGAGCAGGCCGAACGTGACCGCCGCGCGGAGGAGGAACGCCGCAACAGGGAGACACGCCCAGCGCAGATGGCCCCTGGAAGCTACACGCCCGACCCCAAGGACTGGCGCGCACGCCAGCAGTCGAACAGCTCCGACAGGCCCTGAACGACCTGCTGCGGCAGAACCGCAAGAAGCGCCATGGCAGGGCACGGCCTCCTTGCCGGGTGCTGCATGGGGACGCTGGCAGGGGCAGGGGCAGGGCGCAAGCTCAGGCGCGAAGCCCTTCAGCCACGCTGGGGTAGCGCAGCCGCAGCCCCAGTTCGTGCAGCATGCGCCCGTTGTCGAGAAGGCGCGACTCGCTCATGAAGCTCAGCAGCACCAGCGGCAGCTCGGTCTGTGCCGTGCTGCGCGGCAGCCGCGGCGGGCGCGGCAGGCCGTAGAGGTCGGCCGCCAGGTCGAAGTAGTCGCCCATCTTCAGGTGGCTGTGGTCGCTCACGTTGTAGATGCGCTGGGCGCGGCCCTGCCACAGCGCGCGCAGGCAGGCGCGGGCCAGATCGTCGGCATGGATGTGGTTGGTGTACACGTCGTCCTCGGCCACCAGCACCGGCGTGCCCTTGCGCAGCCGTGCCTCGGGCGTGCCGCCCTCGCGGTCGGGTGCATAGATGCCGGGGATGCGCAGGATGCTCGCGCGCACACCCGAGCGCCCCAGATGGCGCACCGCGCGCTCGGCATTCACACGGCGCTGGGCGCGGGGCGTGGCGGGGGCCAGGGTGCGGGTCTCGGGCACCAGGGCACCCTGGCAGTCGCCATACACGCCGCTGGTCGAGGCGTACACCAGCGAGGCCGGCTGGCTGCGCAGGCGCAGCGCGCGTGCCAGCGCCACGGTGCGCGGGTCGCGCCACCAGGCCTCGCCACCGTCGCCCGGGGGCGGTGCCAGGTGCATCACCCGGGTGGCCAGGCCAGCCAGGCGCCGCAGGCTGGCGGCATGGTCCAGGTTGCCTGCCAGGGGCGTGATGCCCCGCACCCGCAGGTCCGCCACCCGGCCCGGGCTGGAAGTGAGCGCCATCACCCGCAGGCGCGGGGTCGCGCGGTCGGGCACCTGCAACTGGCGCACCACGCGCTGGCCGACGTCGCCGCAGCCCACGATCAGCAGGCGTTCACGGCGAAAACGCGCCGGCAGGGCGCCGAGGGGGTTTTGGTTTGAAGGCAAAATCGGGTCCGCGAAGAAGATAGTAGATCGTCCCAAGGATACCCACAACATGACCAGCGCCGAGGCGGCCCCCACTTCCACGTTCCAGATTTCCGTGCAGCCCAGCGGCCGCGCCTTTGCCGCCCAGGGCGACGAGTCCATCCTGGCTGCGGCCATCCGCAGCGGCGTGGGCCTGCCCTATGGCTGCAAGGACGGCGCCTGCGGCTCCTGCAAGTGCAAGAAGCTCAGTGGCGCGGTGTTCCACGCCAACCACCAGTCCAAGGCCCTGAGCGCCGACGAAGAGGCCGCCGGCTACGTGCTGACCTGCTGCGCCAAGCCCCTGTCGGACGTGGTGCTCGAATCGCGCCAGGTGACGGACGAAAGCGCCTACCCGGTCAAGAAGATGCCGGTGCGCGTCTCCACCCTCACGAAGCAGTCGCACGACGTGATGCAGGTGCGCCTGCAGCTGCCCGCGGCCGACACCTTCCGCTACCACGCGGGGCAGTACATCGAGTTCATCCTGCGCGACGGTGCACGCCGCGCGTACTCCATGGCCAATGCGCCGCACACCCAGGGCGATGCGCCGGGGGTGGAGCTGCATATCCGCCACATGGCGGGCGGGCGCTTCACCGACCATGTGTTCGGCGCCATGAAGGAAAAGGAGATCCTGCGCGTGGAGGGGCCGTTCGGCAGCTTCTTCCTGCGCGAGGATTCGGACAAGCCCATCGTGCTGCTGGCCTCGGGCACGGGCTTTGCCCCCACCAAGGCGCTGATCGAGCACATCCAGTTCAAGGGCATCACGCGCCCCACCGTGCTCTACTGGGGCGGCCGCCGCCCGGGTGACCTGTACATGGCCGACTGGGTGCAGGCGCGCGTGGCCGAGATGCCCAACCTCCGCTACGTGCCCGTGGTCTCCGACGCCCTGCCTGAAGACGGCTGGACCGGCCGCACGGGCTTTGTGCACCAGGCGGTGCTGGACGATTTTGCCGACCTCTCGGGCCACCAGGTGTATGCCTGCGGCGCGCCCATCGTGGTCGAGTCGGCGCGCGACGCCTACAGCGCCCAGCGCGGCCTGCCCCCCGAGGAATTCTTCGCCGATGCCTTCACTTCCGAGGCGGACAAGCACGGCTGAGGCGAAGGGCCCCAGCCTTGGCGATGGGGGTATTTCCCGATGCCGGCCCCTCTTTTTTGTAGTGGCCGCTCCATTTTTTGCACAATGGCACCATGAACCGCAGAAACCTCACCACCCTCCTCGCCGGCGCCGCCCTCGTGGCCGCAGCCCTTCCCCATGCAGCGATGGCCCAGGATTCGGGGCAGCCGATCCGCCTGATCGTGCCCTACGCGCCGGGCGGCCCCATCGACGTGACGGCGCGTGCGCTGGCCGAGCGCGTGCGCGACTCGCTGGGCACGGTGATCATCGACAACAAGGGCGGCGCGGGCGGCAACATCGGTGCCGACGCCATCGCCAAGGCCGCGCCGGACGGCCTGACCATCGGCATCTCGGCCACGGCCACGCACGCCGTGAACCCCTGGCTCTACACCCGCATGCCCTATGACGCAGGCAAGGACTTCGCCGGCATCACGCAGATGGTGCGCGTGCCCAATGTGCTGGTGATCAACGCCGCCAAGGCCGAGCAGCTCAAGATCAACACCCTGGCCGACCTGATCGCCTATGCCAAAGCCAACCCCGCCAAGCTCAACTACGGCAGCGGCGGCAATGGCAGCGCCGGCCACCTGGCGGGCGAGATGTTCAAGCAGCGCGCCGGCATCTTCGCGCTGCATATCCCTTACCGCGGCGCCAACCCGGCGCAACTGGCCCTGCTGGCCGGCGAGGTGGACTTCAACATCGACAACCTGGCCGCCGCCGCGCCCAACATCCGCGCCGGCAAGCTCAAGGCCCTGGCCGTGACCTCGCTGGCCGCCAGCCCCAACCTGCCGGGCGTGCCCCCGCTGTCGGCCACGTTCAAGGACTTCTCCATCGACACCTGGTGGGGCCTGGTGGCCCCTGCGGCCACGCCCAAGCCGGTGATCGACAAGCTCAACAAGGCGTTCGTGGCAGCGCTGAACGCGCCCGAGACCAAGACCCGCTTCGGCCTGCTGCTGGCCGAACCGGTGGCGACCACGCCTGCGCAGTTCGACAGCTTCATGGCCAGCGAACGCGCCAAGTACCAGCAGGTCGTGAAGGCGTCTGGTGCAAAGGTCGACTGAGCGCCAACCGCACTGAGCAAGGGCCCCTTCCGGGGCCCTTTTTCATGCCCGTGCCGGCAACACGGCGTGGTGGCGCGCCACCACGGCATCGAGCGCGGCCACCAGGGCGTCGCATTCGGCATCGCCCACGGGCAGCGAGAGCGCGATCAGCCCGCGCCGCGCCATGAACACGCCCTCTTCGAGCAGGGCGAAGAACAGCAGGTCCTTGGCCCGGCCGTCCGTGCCCTGCAGGTCGGCGGGCGAGCGCACCGGTCCTGCGGTGGCGTGCAGGGTCATGAGCGAGCCGATGCCGGTGAAGCCCATGTCCACGCCATGCTGCGCGAAGACGGCATTGAAGCGCGCGCGCAGCGCCTCACCACGTGCATTGAGGGCCTGCACCACCTCGGCCGTGAGCACTTGGCTCAGCCCCGCATGGCCCGCGGCCATGGAGAGCACGTTGTTGTTGAAGGTGCCGGCATGGGCCAGCGCATCGGGGCGGCGCGGGTCGAAGCGCTCCATCACTTCGCGCCGGCCACCGAACACGCCGAAGGACATGCCGCCCCCCAGGTACTTGCCGGCCGTGGTGAGGTCCGGGCGGATGGACAGCAGTGCCTGGCGCCCGCCGAAGGACAGGCGCGAGGTCATCACCTCGTCGAACACCAGCATCGCGCCGCAGCCGTCGGCCAGATCGCGCAGCGCCTGCAGAAAGGCCGGCTCGCCGGGGATACAGCCCCCGGCGCCCAGCATGGGCTCCACCAGGATGGCGGCGATGTCCGGGCCATGCTCCGCCACCAGGGCGCGCACGCTGTCCACATCGTTGTAGCGCGCCAGCACAAAGGCGTGCGGCACGTTCATGGGCGAACCGCCACCCGCGAAGGTGAGCACGCCGCCGTGGTAGGCCCCGTCAAACACGACGACCTTGCTGCGCCCGGTGTGGGCCTTGGCGGCGGCCAGGGCCAGCAGGTTGGCCTCGGTGCCCGAATTGGCAAAGCGCAGCAGCTCCATGGACGGGAAACGCCGCCGGATCTCCTCTGCCAGCCTTGCCTCGCGCGCCGTATGGGAGGACAGATTGATGCCGCCGGCGAGCGCCTCCTGGAGGGCGGCCAGGATCACCGGGTGCGAGTGGCCGTAGAGCCCCGCCGTGAACTCACCGAGGGCGTCGATGTAGGCGTGCCCGTCGGCATCCCACACGCGGCAGCCTTCGCCACGCGCCATGCTCAACGGGAAGGGGCCGTGGAACAGCACGCTGCGCGTGTTGCCGCCGGGCAGCGATTGCTCGGCCTCGGCCAACAGAGCAGCGCTGCGCGGGTTGCGTGCGCGGTAGTTCTCCACGGCTTGGAAAAGGGCCTGGTCCAGGTGGGTTGGGGTGGCGTTCATGGGATTTCCTGTACGGTGTACAAGAAATTATGGACCGAGGCTTGCAGGCTGGCAAGAGGGGCCTGTGCGGCAATGCCCGACAATCCGCGCTGACCGCCGTCCTGCCCTCCCCTCTTTTCACCCATGCCACGCGCCGCCAAGCCCTCCCCTGTTGCCAAGCCCTCCCCGGACACCCCGGCGCCCCAGCTGTCGCGGGACAGCGTGCTGGCGGCCGCGCTGGCGCTGATCGACCAGCGCGGGGTGGAGGCTTTCAGCGTGCGCGACCTGGCGCGCACCCTGGGCGTCTACCCCACGGCGCTGTACTGGCATGTGCCCGGGGGCCGCAACGCGCTGATCGCCGGCGCGGTGACGGCAGCAGTGGGCGAGCTGGCGCCGCCCGACCCGGCCGGCGACTGGCAGGCCGAACTGCGCGCGCTCTTTGCGCGCTACCGCCGCGCGGTGCAGCAGCACCCGCGCATCGCACCGGTGCTGGGGGCGCAGCTGGTGTCCAACACCAGCCTGAACCCGCTGTTGCTGGACCGCATCCTGGCGCTGCTCGAGTCGGCCGGCTTCGCGGAACAGGGCCTGTTCGATGCCTACAACGTGGTGATTGCCGCCATGGTCAGCTTCGTGACGATGGAGCTGGCGCCCCAGCCCGAAGACGACCCCGCGGGCTGGGCCACGGGCCACCAGGAGCGGCTGGCACAGATCGACGCCACGGCCTGCCCCACACTGGCGCGCCACCTGCCGCAGATGGCCAACCGGGCCTTTGTGGTGCGCTGGAGCAGTGGCAGCACGCACCCGCTGGATGCGGGATTCCAGGCCTGGAGCGAGGTCGTGGTGCAGGGCCTTGCGGCCCGCCTGCCGGGCAAGCCGCAGAGCGGCTGATCAGTTGCTGGCCACCACGGGCCAGAGGGGCGAATCCATGCGCTCGATGCGCTGCGCAGCGACCGCATCGAGCTGGCCGGGTGCGACGCACGCAGGCGCGATCTCCGACAGGGGCAGCAGCACGAAGGCGCGCTCGCCCAAGCGCGGGTGCGGCACGGTCAGGTCGGGGGTGGCGATGCTTGCATCGCCATAGAGCAGGATATCGAGGTCCAGCGTGCGCGGGGCGTTGCGGTACGAGCGCTCCCGGCCCGCCGCCGCCTCGATGGCCTGCAGGGACTGCAGCAGTTCTTCGGGCGGCAGCCCGGTGGCCAGTTCGGCCACGGCGTTCAGGTAGTCAGGGCCGTCGGCATCCACCGGCGCGCTGCGGTAGAGCGAGGAGACCCGGCGCACCTGGGTCTGCGGCAGGGCCGCCAGGGAGGCCAGCGCCTGCTGCAGGGCCGCCCCCCGGTCACCCAGGTTGGCCCCCAGGCCGATGAAGGCCGTGACGACCATGCCAGAGCCTGTGCTCACTGGGCCGCAGGCGCAGCCGAGCCTTCGCCCCCGCCGCCACCGCCCGTGGGCTTGCGGCGACGGCGGCGGCGTTTCTTGGGAGCGCTGCCGTCCGGCGGCACGGCATCGCTGCCCTCGTGTTCGGGGGCGAAGTCCTCCCCTTCCGCGTCCGCAGGCACGGCGCGGGGAGCTGCTGCTCGGGGCTTGGGCTGGGCGGCCTGGGCCTGGCCCTCGCCGGCGGGCGCCGCCTTGGGCACGCGGCGCGCCGTGGGCTGGCTTACGCGCTGGCGTGCCTTCTGTTCCTCGCGCGCCTGGTCCATCAGGTCCTCGCGGCGGTCGTCGTCGGCGGCCTGGAAGTCCTGCCACCATTCGGCCAGGGCCTCGCCGACCTCGCCCACATCGGCGCGCAGGCGCAGGAAGTCGAAGCCGGCGCGAAAGCGCGGCTGCATGACCATGCCGAAGGGCGTGCTGCCCACGCGCTTTTCAAAGCGCGGCTGCATGACCCAGATCTCGCGCATGTCGGCGGCCAGCTTGCCGCGGCCCGAGACATCGCCGATGCGCTTGTCGAACACCTCGTCGATGGCCTCTTGCAGCGCAGGCAGCGGGTGCTGGCGGGGGTTCTTCAGGCGGTCTTCCCAGCCGGTGCGCACGTCTTCCCAGAGCACGCAGGCCAGCAGGAAGCTGGGCGCCACGGGCTTGCCCTCGCCCACGCGGCGGTCGGTGTCGGCCAGGGCGGCGCTCACGAAAGGCGAGTCGGCGCGCTCCACCGCCACATCGAGCAGCGGGTAGATGCCCTTGGCCATGCCCAGCTTCTTGAGCTGAGCGATGGTGGCGATGGCGTGGCCGGTCTGCAAGAGCTTGAGCATCTCGTCGAACATGCGGCTTTGCGGCACGTCGGCCAGCAGGGCCTGCGATTGCACCAGCGGCTCGGCCGTCTTGGCCTCGATGGTGAAGCCCAGGGCGCTGAGCTTGGCGGCAAAGCGCACGGCGCGGATGATGCGCACCGGGTCTTCGCGGTAGCGCGTGGCCGGGTCGCCGATCATGCGCAGCGTTTTCTTCTTCGCGTCCTGGATGCCCTTGTGGTAATCCACCACGACCTGGCTCACCGGGTCGTAGTACATGGCGTTGACGGTGAAGTCGCGGCGCGTGGCGTCCTCGTCCTGCGGTCCCCAGACGTTGTCGCGCAAAACGCGGCCGCTCGCGTCCACCGCATGCTGCATGTTGGACAGCTGCTGCTTGCTGGTCTTCTCGTTGCCACTGACCTGGCCCGCGGCGGCGTTGTCCAGGTAGGCGCGGAAGGTGGAGACCTCGATCACCTCGTGCTCGCGGCCCCGGCCATGCACCACGTGCACGATGCGAAAGCGCTTGCCGATGATGAAGGCGCGGCGGAACAGGCCCTTGACCTGCTCGGGCGTGGCGTTGGTGGCCACGTCGAAGTCCTTGGGGCGCAGGCCCAGCAGCAGGTCGCGCACGGCGCCGCCGACGATGTAGGCCTCGAAGCCGGCCTGCTTGAGCGTGGCCACGACCTCGGCTGCCCGGCGGTCCACCAGCTCGGGGTTGATGCCATGCACAGTGGCGGGCACCTCCTCGCGCTTGCCGAAGCGCGGCTTGCCGCGCGTGCTGCCGGGGACGGCCTTGGCCAGCAGTTTGTCGATGAACTTCTTGATCATGGATGTGCAGTAAACAGGTCCAGTATGCGCCATCCGCGTTCCTGGGCCAGCGCCCGCAGGCGCGGGTCGGGGTTGGTGGCGACGGGGTGGTCGACCTTTTCGAGCAGGGGCACGTCGTTCATCGAGTCGCTGTAGAAGGTGCTCTCGACGTCGCCCCAGGTGAGCTTGCGCTCGGCCAGCCACTGCTCCATGCGCGTGACCTTGCCCTCGCGCATGGTGGGCACGCCGTCGATCTCGCCGGTGTACCAGCCGCCGGCATCGCGCACCAACTGCACGGAGAGCAGTTGCGGCACGCCCAGGGCCCGGGCGATGGGCGTGGTGACGAACTCGTTGGTGGCCGTGACGATCAGCACCTCGTCGCCGGCCTCCTGGTGCTGGCGCAGCAGCGCCACGGCCTGGGGCTGGATGGCCGGGCCGATGACCTCGCGCATGAACTGCTCGTGCGCGGCAGCGGCCGCCTCGGGGCCGCGCAGGCGCACCGCCTCGGTGGCAAAGCGCACGTAGTCGTGCACATTGAGCGTGCCGGCCTGGTAGTGGGCATAGAACTCGCCGTTGCGGCGCGCGAACTCGACCGGGTCGTTCCAGCCGATGCGGATGGTGAACTCCCCCCACTCGTAGTCGGAGTCGAGCGGCAGCAGCGTGTGGTCCAGATCGAACAGCGCGAGCCGGGGGCGGGTCGCCGGGGTAACAGGAGTGGTCATTCGGTCAGTCAGGCGCCGGCGGCTGCCGGCAGAGGAAGGCGCGGGCTCATTCGGACTCGAGCATCGCCTTGAGCAGCGGAATGGTGATGGCGCGCTGGGCGCGCAGCGCATAGGCGTCGAGCTGGTCGAGCAGCTGCATGAGGCTGCCCAGGTCGCGCGAGAAGCGGTTGAGCATGTAGTCCATGACGTCATCGCTCAGGAACACGCCGCGCGCGTCGGCCTCCTGGCGCAGCACGGCGCGGCGCTCGGGCTCGCCCAGGAGCTGCAGCTGGAACACATGGCCCCAGCCCAGGCGGCTGCGCAGGTCGTCGCGCAGCGGCAGGTCGGCGGGCGGCAGCTCGCCCGCGGCCAGCACCCAGCGCTGGCTGCCGCTGGCCGGGCTGATGGCGTTCACGAACCAGTTGAAGGCCATGGCCTGCTGGGCCGTGCTGTACAGGTGCACATCGTCCATGAGCACGGCGGACCAGGCTTCGTCGAACTCGGGCGGCTCGGCCATGGACGGGTCGAGCCAGCCCACGTGGCCGCCTTCGTCGCGCAGTGCCTGGCGCACGGCATGGAGCAGGTGCGACTTGCCGCTGCCCGACTCGCCCCAGAGGTAGGTCGGCACGGGCGAGCGGGTGGCCGGATTGCTGCCGACACCGGCGGCAAGGCGCACGTGTTGCAGGGCCGCCTCGTTCGGGCCGGCAAAGAAGCGGGAAAGCGTAGGCCCCGTGGCCAGGCCGATGTCGAGCGCCAGTTGCTTCATGCGCGGCACCCGGGCAGCAGGGGCCGGCCCGTGGCGGTGGGTGCAGGAGCGGCGGGCAGGGAAAGGATCAGCAGCGGCATCACAGGTGGCATTGAAAGGGGTCCGGCCGTAGGTGACTGCGGCGGGACGCGGCGAAAAGGGATGGCAAAGGGCCTGTCGCGCAGTGCCACAGGGCAGGTTGCGGAAAGTCCCGGCAGCGACAATATGGCCGATTTTAGTCTCCTGTCGGCACCCTGCCGGCACATCCACCGCACCGCAGAGTCCAGGGTCCCGCCATGCCCCCTTCGCCACCCCACCCGCCACGCCTGCCCGCCAGCATCTGGGCCCTGGGATTCGTGAGCCTGCTCATGGACATTTCCTCGGAAATGATCCACAGCCTGCTGCCCGTCTTCATGGTCGCGGCCCTGGGGGTGAGCATGCTCACGGTGGGCATCATCGAGGGGATTGCCGAGGCCACGGCCCAGATCCTCAAGGTGTTTTCGGGGGCGCTGAGCGACTGGTGGGGCAAGCGCAAGCCCCTGGCCGTCTTCGGCTACGGGCTGGGGGCAGTCTCCAAGCCGCTGTTTGCCATCGCCAGCACGGTGGAATGGGTGGTGTCAGCTCGGCTCCTGGACCGCATCGGCAAGGGCATCCGCGGTGCGCCACGCGACGCTCTGGTGGCAGACCTGGCGCCGCCCGGCATGCGCGGCGCCGCTTTCGGGCTGCGCCAGTCGCTCGATACCGTGGGGGCCTTCCTGGGGCCGCTGCTGGCCATGGGCCTGATGTTGCTCTGGGCCAACGACTTCCGGGCCGTGTTCTGGGTGGCCGTGCTGCCCGCCATGCTCTGTATGGTGGTGCTGCTAGCGGGCGTGCGCGAACCCGAACGCCCCCCCGGGGCGCCGCGCACCAACCCCATCCGCCGCGAGAACCTGCGCCGCCTGGGGCCGAACTACTGGGGCGTGGTGGCCCTGGGCGCGGTGTTCACGCTGGCGCGCTTCAGCGAGGCCTTCTTGCTGCTGCGCATGCAGCAGGACGGGCTGCCGCTGGCCTTCACGCCCTTGGTGCTGGTCCTCATGAACCTGGTGTTCGCACTGGGCGCCTACCCCCTGGGCAAGCTGTCGGACCGGGTGAGCCACCGCGCGCTGCTGGCCGGGGGGCTGGTGGTGCTGATTGCGGCGGACGCCTTGCTGGCCTGTAGCGGCCGGGGCGCCGTGGCCTGGCTGGGAGTGGCCCTGTGGGGCCTGCACATGGCCATGACCCAGGGGCTGCTGGCCACCATGGTGGCCGATACGGCCCCCGAAGACCTGCGCGGCACGGCCTTCGGCATGTTCAACCTGGTCAGCGGCGTGGCCCTGCTGCTGGCCAGCGCGCTGGCCGGCCTGCTGTGGGACCAGTGGGGTGCAGGCGCCACCTTCGTGGCCGGAATGCTGTTTGCCGGCCTGGCGCTTGCGGGCGTGCTGCTGCAGCCCCGCCCGGGCCCGCTCGCCACAAAGCCCCCGTCGCAGCAAGGCTGAGGGGCGCACGCGGGGATGCCCCTTAAAATCCCGGGATTCCAGCCCGCCCTGCGGGCCTACCTGCACACACCCTCCATGAGCTCTTCCGCGACCCCCACCCCCCTTTCCTACAAAGACGCCGGCGTTGACATCGACGCGGGCGACGCGCTGGTCGAACGCATCAAGCCCCTGGCCAGGAAGACCATGCGCGAAGGCGTGCTGGCGGGCATCGGCGGCTTTGGCGCCCTGTTCGAGGTGCCCAAGCGCTACCAGGAACCCGTGCTGGTCTCGGGCACCGATGGCGTGGGCACCAAGCTCAAGCTGGCGTTCGAATGGAACATGCACGACACCGTGGGCATCGACCTGGTGGCCATGAGCGTCAACGACGTGCTGGTGCAGGGCGCCGAGCCGCTGTTCTTCCTCGACTACTTCGCCTGCGGCAAGCTCGACGTGGACACGGCCGCGGCCGTGGTCGGCGGCATTGCCCGGGGCTGCGAATTGAGCGGCTGCGCCCTGATCGGCGGCGAAACGGCCGAGATGCCCGGCATGTACCCCGCGGGTGAGTACGACCTGGCCGGCTTTGCCGTGGGCGCGGTCGAGAAGTCCAAGATCCTCACGGGCCAGAACGTGCGGGCCGGCGACGTGGTGCTGGGCCTGGCCAGCCACGGCGTGCACTCCAACGGTTTCAGCCTGGTGCGCAAGTGCATCGAGCGCGCCGGCGCCGACACCCCCGCAACGCTGGACGGCAAGCCCTTCAAGCAGGCCATCATGGAGCCCACGCGCCTGTACGTGAAAAACGTGCTGGCCGCGCTGGCGGCCCACCCCATCAAGGCCCTGGCCCACATCACCGGCGGCGGCCTGCTGGAGAACATTCCGCGCGTGCTGCCCGAAGGCACGGCGGCCCACCTGCAAAAGGGCAGCTGGCCCCAGACCGAGCTGTTCGCCTGGCTGCAGAAGACGGCGGGCATCGACGACATCGAGATGAACCGCACCTTCAATAACGGCATTGGCATGGTGGTGGTGGTGGATGCCGCCAACGCTGCCGCCACGGCCGCCACGCTGGCCGCTGCCGGCGAAAAGGTCTACACCATCGGCGCGATCGCACCACGCGGTGACGGCGCGGCCGTGGTCGTGGCCTGAGGCCGCCCAGCGCCATGGCGCAGCCACCGCTGGAACCACCGGAAGCGGGATCGAACATCGTCCCGGCCTCCTTGACCGAGACCCCCGTCGTTGCGGCCCCCTTGTCCGGGGCCGATGGTCCGTTGCCCTTCGGCCCGCTGCCACGCGGCGTGGCGCTGGCCAGCTACCTGCTGATGGCCGGCGCGCTGCTGCTGGTGATGTGGCGCAACCTGCTGCCCGGCCTGCTCTGCGTGTGCCTGGGTTTTCTGGCCACGCGCGCGCTGGCACGCTGGCTGGCGCGGCTGGTGCAGCGCCGCGGAGGGCTGCAGCCCACGGTGCTACCACGCATGGCCGAGCTGGCGGCCGCGGCCGTGGTGATGCTCTCGCCCCTGGTGTTGCTGGCCATCGGCGTCACCCATTCACGCGGCTACCTGGTCGAAGCCCCCCAGCAGTACCGCGAGCTGCTCGACTACATGGCGCGCACGGTGCTAGAGCTGCGCCTGAAGCTGCCGGCCGACATGGCCAGCCACCTGCCTGAAGGTGCGGCCGAGATCCAGCGCATCATCGCCAACTACCTCGGTGCCAAGGCCGGTGCCCTGGCCATGGCCGGCCGTGCCTGGCTGGCCGGCCTGCTGTTCGCCTATGTGGGCCTGCTGATCGGTGCACTCGCAGCCGTACGGCCACCGGCACCGCCGCGTGGGCCACTGGCCGTGGCGCTGCAGCAGCGCATCACACTGATGGGCGAGGCCTTTCGCCAGATCGTGGCAGCGCAGTTCTGGATCGCCAGCTTCAACACTTTGCTCACGGCGCTGTTCCTGCTGTTCGTGCTGCCCATCTGGAAGCTGGAGCTGCCCTACACCCCCGTGCTGATCACCCTGACCTTCGTGGCCGGCCTGGTACCCATTGTGGGCAACCTGCTGTGCAATGCGGTGATCACCATCGTGGGCCTGTCGGTGTCACCGCTGGCGGCCGCGGCCTGCCTGGGCTTTCTGATCCTGATCCACAAGGCCGAGTACGTGATCAACGCCAAGGTCGTGGGCCGGCGCACGCACATGGGCGTGTGGGAGCTGCTCAGCGTGATGTTCGTGGCCGAGGCGGTGTTCGGCCCCGCTGGCTTGGTGGCCGCGCCGCTGTTCTATGCCTACCTCAAGAAGGAACTGGCCGCCGCCCGGCTGGTGTAGGGGCTGGGCCTGCGCTCCTCATCTGCGCAGGAATTGCCGCGAGACGAAGGCCCACACCAGGGCCGAGGCATCCGGCCCGGCCGGATCGCTGTAGGGCAGGCCGGCCATGCCCCCACTCCAGGCATGGCCCAGGCCCAGGATCTCGCGCACCACCACCACCGGGCGTGAGCGCAGCCGGTATTCCGTCACCCGCATCGCATGGCGCTTGCCGCGCTGCAGCGTGCGTGCCATGCCCTCGCGCGCGCCCAGCGAGCCGGCCCACAGGGCGGCCGTGGCCGTGGCATTGCGCAGGGAGACCACGTGGTCCACATCGCCGTGCAGGATCATCAGCGGGGGCAGGGGCGGCAGCGGCGTGCCGTCGATGCGCAGGCCCGGCACCAGGGCGCTAGCGCCCGGCGGCTCGGGCAGGTGGGCCTCGCGCTTGCCGTGCATGGCGGCCATGGCCGTGGCGGCCGATTCGGCCGTGCCGGGCGCCACGCCGGAATGCATGACCACGGCGCAAAAGCGTTCCGGATAGGTGGCGCCCAGCAGGGCCGCCATGCTGGCCCCGGCCGACAGGCCAGCCACCGCCACGCGGTCCAGGTCCACCGGGTGGCGGCGCGCCACCTGGTCCACCGCGGCGAGCAGGGTGGCAGCCTCGGCCTGGGCCTTGCCGCTGCGCCGGTCGAACCAGTTCCAGCAGCCATGGGCGTTGGCCACGCGCTCCTGCTCAGGGTAGAGCACCAGAAAGCGCCTGCGCGCGGCCAGCCGGTTCATGCGCGAGCTGGCCGCCAGGTCGCGCCCGGTCTGGCCGCAGCCATGCAACATGACCAGCAGGGGCAGGGTCTCACCCCTGCCGAGTGCCAGGCCGGGGGGAATGTAGAGGTGAAAGCGCCGCGCACCGGCAGGCCCGGGTGCAATGCCGGCCAGCCACTCACCGGCCACCGGCCGGGGCTTGCGCGGGCGGGGCGCCACTGTGCGCAGGCGCGGCAGTGGCTGGGCCGCAGTGGCCAGCCTGGGCACGGCCCGGAGGGCCTTGGCGGCCTGCTTGCGCATGGGCTTGGCCGCCTTCTCGAAGGCCTTGAGGTTGCGCTGGTAGGCGCGGGTGAGCGCAGACAGCGAGAAGAGGCGAGAGCGGCGGGCCATGGGCAGATGTGCGGGTGCTATCCATATACAGGGAAAACCCTATGCACCATAGCAGCTTATGGCTTCACCCGCCTGATGCTATTCAATCAATAGCAAGCAGGCCTTTAACCTGAAGGCGTTTGCCCAAAAAATCGGGGTATTCGGCAAATGGACGCCCTCCACCATCTCCGTTGGCCCCTGTTTCATGGCGGAAATTGATCGATACATGTCCCTACCTGCAGGGACGGGATCGGCCTTCAGACGGAAGATATGCGCATTGCAACCCGAAGCCAAGAGCCACATCCATGAAAACCTGTCTGATTGTGATCGATGTCCAGGAATCCTTTCGCCAGCGCCCCTATTTCACGGAGCACGATCTGCCCGCCTACCTGGCGGCACAGAACGCGCTGATCGAAGGCTGCGTGGCGCAGGGCGTGCCTGTGGTGCGCATCTTCCACAGCGAGGGTCCGGCCGAGGCCGGCAATGCCTTCGCGATCGAATCCGGCCATGTGCGGCCGCTCGACGGGCTGACCGCCTTCGACGCGGCCGCCAGCTTCACCAAGTCGCGCCACAGCGCGCTGGTGGGCACGGGCCTGGATGTCTGGCTGACCCGCCAGGGCATCCAGCGCCTGATCGTGAGCGGCATCCGCACCGAGCAGTGCTGCGAGACCACCACGCGCCACGCGTCCGACCTGGGCTGGGAGGTGGACTATGTGGTGGACGCCACGCTGACCTGGGACATGGTGCAGCCCGATGGCCGCGCCCTGCCCGCCGCCGACATCAAGGCCCGCACCGCCACGGTGCTGGCAGGCCGCTTTGCCACGCTGCGCACCGTGGACGAGGCCCTGGCGGCCGCCGCGGCCGCGCGCTGAACGGGAAAACGCCATGCGCGCCACCGTCTGCGAACTGCCCTACCAACCCGCCTTGCTCGAACCGGCCTGGGAGGCCCTGGCCGCACATGTGCTCCGCGAACACTCCGAGCTGGTGCTTCTGCCCGAATTCGCCTTCGTGGAGCCGGTCTGGGAATCCACACCGTTCGACCCGGCGCGCTGGGCCGCCGCCGTCGCTCGGAGCGACGCCTGGACCGCGCGGCTGCACGAATTGGGCGCCGCGCGGGTGGTGGGCGCCCGCCCGGTCTCCGTGGGCGGGCGGCACTTCAACGAGGGCTTTGCCTGGACCGCGCAGGGCGGCTACCAGCCGCTTCGGCGCAAGTTCCACCTGCCCGAGGAGCCGGGTGGCTGGGAGGCCCACTGGTTCGAGCGCGGCGACGCCGAATTCGCGCGCTTTGCCGCCGGCGCCCTGGGCTTCGGCCTGAGCATCTGCACCGAGCTCTGGGCACTCGAAACCTATGCCGGGTACGCGGCCCTGGGCGTGGAGGCCATCCTCACGCCGCGCGCCACCGCCGCGGCCACCACCGCCAAGTGGCTGGCCATGGGCACCGTGGCCGCCGTGCGCACCGGCGCCTACAGCCTCTCGTCGAACCGGGTCGACAGCGCTGCCGGCACCTACGGCGGCGCGGGCTGGGTGATCAGCCCCGACGGCGCCCTGCTCGCGCGCACCACCACCGACCAGCCTTTCTGCACGGTGGATGTGGACCCGGCGCTGGCTGCAGCCGCCCGGAGCACCTACCCCCGCTATGTCTTCGCCCCGGCAGCGCCACCGCGCTGAGGCCCCCTTCTTTCGGTTGACCGCCACTACACAAGCCATGAGCACCTCTTCCCCCGACCCGCGCCCTTTGCAGGTTGCCATCCTGGTCTTCGACGATGTCGAAGCCCTGGACCTGGGCGGCCCCTACGAAGTCTTCACCACCGCCTGCCGCATGCAGCAGCGCCTGCAGCCCGGCGCGCCCGCGCCCTTTGCCGTGCAGTGCGTGGCGCGCAGCATGGCACCCGTGCGCGCCCGGGCGGGCCTGCGCCTGCTGCCCGATGCCGACTTCGCCACGGCCGCCGCACCGGACCTGCTGGTCGTGCCCGGCGGCGTGGTCGATGCGGCCGCCGCCTGCGCCGAGACACGCGCCTGGGTGGCGCAAGCCGCCGCGGGCGCGCAGATCACGGCCTCGGTCTGCACAGGGGCCTTCATCCTTGCGGCGGCCGGGGTGCTGACCGAGGGACCCGCCACCACGCACTGGGAGGACATCACCGACCTGCGCGCGCAGTTCCCGGCACTCGACGTGCAGGAGAATGTGCGCTGGGTGGACCGCGGTGCGCTGGTCACGTCGGCCGGCATCAGTGCCGGCATCGACATGTCCCTGCACCTGGTCACGCGCCTGGCGGGCCGGGCGCTGTCGGAGCGCACCGCCCGCCAGATGGACACGCCATGGAACCCCGAGCCCTGAACGCACCCGCCTCTCCCATCCACGTCTACTTCGCCCTGCTGCCCGGCAGCCTCGTGCTGGACTGGGCGGGCCCGGCCGAGGCGCTGCGCATCGCCAACCAGTTGCTGCGCGCCCAGGGCCTGCCCGAGCGCTTCGTGCAGCACTTCACGGCGCCCACGCCGCAGGCGGTGACGTCGGTGGGGGCCATGCTGACAGGCCTGGAGCCCCTGCCCACCCCCCTGCCCCAACCGGCCTGGGTGGTGCTGGTGGGCCTGCCGGGCAAGACCATCGCGGTGGACAACAGCGAGGCGCGCGACCTGCTGCACTGGCTGCGCGGCATGCGCCTGGCTGCAGGCCGGCTGGAGCTGGTCACGATCTGCGCGGGCGCCGTGCTGGCGGCCCATGCCGGCCTGCTGGCCGGCCGTCGCGCCACCACCCACCACCAGCACCTGAACGAGCTGGCCCAGGCGGACCCGCACTGCGATGTGGTGGCCAACCGCGTCTTCGTGCACGACGGGGCCCTGCACAGCAGCGCGGGCGTGACCACCGGCATCGACCTGATGCTTTACCGCATTGCCGATGCCTGCGGCCCGGCCATCGCCGCCCAGGTGGCCCAGACCATGGTGGTGGCGCTGCGCCGCGGCCCGCAGGACCCGGAGCTGTCGCCCTTTCTGCACCACCGCAACCACCTGCACGGGGCCCTGCACCGCGTGCAGGATGCCGTAGGCCAGCAGCCCCAGGCGCCCTGGAACGTGGGCGCCATGGCCGAGGTGGCGCACACCTCGCCGCGCCACCTGAACCGGCTGTTTCTGGAGCATGCGGGCATCGCGCCGCTGGAGTACCTGCGCCGCATCCGCCTGGCCGCCGCCGAGGCGGCGCTGCAATCGGGCCACAACGTGACGCAGGCGGCGGCGCTGGCAGGCTTCAGCTCGGACACCCAGCTGCGCCGCGCCTGGCACCAGTTCGGCCGCCCCGGAACACCGGCAAGGGAGGCGGCCGTCCGGCATTGAGCACGGGCCTGGCAATTTCCTTGTCGCGCCAGGCCGCAGTCCGTCCCATAATGCCTTTTCGTGCGTTTTGGAATGCCCCGACCGACATGCAAGAACCTGCTCTCCCCGCCAATGAAGACGAGCGCCTGCAGGCCCTGCGCCAGCTGCTGATCCTGGACACCCCGCCCGAGGAGCGCTTCGACCGCATCGTGGCCTTTGCCGCCCAGGAGTTCGACATGCCCATCGCGTTGATCTCGCTGGTCGATGCGCAGCGCCAGTGGTTCAAGGCGCGCGTGGGCCTGGATGCCAAGGAGACGGGGCGCGATGTGTCGTTCTGTGCGCACGCCATCCTCACGGACGAGACCATGGTGGTGCCCGACACCGCGCACGACCAGCGCTTTGCCGACAACCCGCTGGTGACCGGCGGCCCGGGCATCCAGTTCTATGCGGGCGCCCCGCTCAAGCTGCCCGACGGCCAGAACATCGGCACCCTGTGCATCATCGACCAGCAGCCGCGCAACCTGGACCGGGTGGACCTGGCCATCCTGGCCTCGCTGCGCGACCTGGCGGTGGAAGAGCTGGTGCGGCGCGAAAGTGCCGAAACACCCGCCGAAGACACGAAAGGAGACACCGCATGAGCGCGCGCGACATCCTGCTGGTGGAACCCAGCATGCTCACGGGCAGCATCATCGTCTCGACCGCACGCCAGCTGTCCCTGCCCGAGGTGCGCCAGGTGGCCAGCGTGCGCACGGCGGAGCAGCATCTGGCCCAGCGCGACTATGCGGGCGTGATCGTCTCGCTCGAAGAGCAAAAGGAGGCCATGGAGCTGCTCGAGCAGGTGCGCAGTTCGCGCCTGGCGGTCGCCGCCTCGGTGCCCGTGGCGGTCACCACCGCGCAGGTCGACGCCCAGACCGCCGACCAGATGAAAGCCCTGCGCGTGCGCCGCGTCCTGCTCAAGCCCTTCAAGGTCAAGGACGTGATCACCACCATCGAACTTTTGAAGAACACCTGAGCGACAGCGCTCAAACGCGAGCGCAGCCGTCGATCGCGCGCAGCCCAAGCCAGTGCTCCCGTGCAAGGGCCGCCCCGCCGCACTGGGAGCGTCCCCCTCCCAGATTGCGAAGCAATATGAGAGAGGGGTGAAGACGCGCAGCGTCTCAGGGGGTGCTCAATATCTATCAGGGACGTACATGCTGGCCGGCACGGGCTGGCGCAGGTACTCGGGGTTGCGCACGCGGTCCGGCAGCACCACGGGGGGGTGGGGCACATCCTGGTAGGGAAACTGCGACAGCAGGTGCGCAATGCAGTTCAGCCGGGCTTTTTTCTTGTCCACGGCCTGCACCACCCACCAGGGGGCTTCGGGGATATGGGTGCGCTCGAGCATGGTTTCCTTGGCCTTGGTGTAGGCCTCCCAGCGGATGCGGCTTTGCAGGTCCATGGGGCTGAGCTTCCACTGCTTGAGCGGATCGTGGATGCGGCCCAGAAAGCGCAGGTGCTGCTCTTCGTCGGTGATGGAAAACCAGTACTTGACCAGCGTGATGCCCGAGCGCACGAGCATCTTCTCGAACTCGGGCACGGTGCGGAAGAACTCCTCGTACTCGTCGTCGGAGCAAAAGCCCATGACGCGCTCGACCCCGGCGCGGTTGTACCAGCTGCGATCGAACAGCACGATCTCGCCCGCGGCCGGCAGGTGCGCCACATAGCGCTGGAAGTACCACTGCGTGCGCTCACGGTCGTTGGGCGCAGGCAACGCGGCCACGCGGGCCACGCGCGGGTTCAGGCGCTGGGTGATGCGCTTGATCACGCCGCCCTTGCCGGCTGCATCACGCCCCTCGAACAGGATCACCACCTTCTGGCGGCTGTGCTGCACCCAGTCCTGCAGCTTGACCAGTTCGCCCTGCAGGCGGAACAGCTCCTTGAAATACTGCTGGCGCGCATGGCGGTCGGTGGGCATGGGATCGCCGATCTCGTCCACGTTGCGGTCCTCGATCTCTAGCTCCAGTTCTTCGTCGTAGCTGTCGATCAGGTCGTTGGCGATGCGCTGCATCAGATCCTGTGCATCGATGGGGGCGTTCTGGAACATGGGTTCTAAGGGGCAGATGAGGGGTTTCCCATGATGCGCCCACCCAGTGACAAATGCATGACATGCACATGAAGTGTCACACCGTTGTCATGCGGTAACAGCAACATCGGCAGCCATGCGCTGGCACGTCCCGCCGCTGTGGCGGCCTTTCCGTTCCTTTTTCCGTCGTCCATGAATGCACCCGCCGCCAGTACCGCAGGCCAGAACTATGGGGGCGATGCCGCTGGCCTGATCTGTGGCTACCGCATGGGCTCCCCGGGTGCGCCGCAGGCCATCGACTCGGTGGAAGCCGCCCGGTGGCTGCAGTCGCTCGGCCAGCCACCCGCCACCCCTGCCGAGGACGGCGACGCCCTGCCCTTCGTCTGGCTGCACTTCAACCTCAGCCACACCCAGGCGGTGCGCTGGATGGAACGCCATGCCGGGCTGCCTGACGCCTTTTTCGAGGCGCTCAAGGATGGCTCGCACTCCACCCGCATCGAGCGCGACGACGACACCCTGATCGCCGTGCTCAACGACGCGCATTTCGACTTCGCCTTCGAGCCCTTCGACATCGCCACGCTGTGGATCAGCGTGGCGCCGCAACTGGTGGTGACCGCCCGGGCCCACCCGCTGCGCTCGGTGGACGCGCTGCGCACCGCCGTGCGCAACGGCCATTCGCCCCGCTCCAGCGTAGCGCTGCTCGAGCAGCTCATGCGCACCCAGGCCGGGGGGCTGGTGGACATCGTGCGCGGCGTCACGCAGCGCATCGACCGCATCGAGGACGAACTGCTGGCCGGGCGCCTGGACCACAAGCGCGCCCGCCTGGGGGTGCTGCGCCGGCTGCTGGTGCGGCTGCAGCGCCTGCTGGCACCCGAGCCAGCGGCCCTGTTCCGCCTGCTGCAGAACCCGCCCGCCTGGATGGGTGCCGAGGATGCGCAGGAGCTGCGCGACTCGACCGAGGAGTTCTCGGTGGTGCTGCGCGACATGCAGGGCCTGCAGGAGCGCATCAAGCTGCTGCAGGAAGAAGTGGCCGCCAACGTACAGGAGGCCAACAGCCGCAGCCTGTTCGTGCTGACCGTGGTGACGGTGCTGGCCCTGCCGATCAACATCCTGACCGGCCTGCTGGGCATGAACGTGGGAGGCGTGCCGCTGGCGGACAGCCCGCACGGCTTCTGGATCATCGTGGGCCTGCTCGTGGTGTTCATGCCCGTGGCGGCCTGGATCGCCCTGCGCGGCCCCAGGGACCGGTAAGAACCTGCAGGAGGCGGCCCATTACAATGCCGCCCCTTGTCCTGCCGCTCCCGTTTTCCCGCGCCACCATGAACATCGTCGTCAACGAAGAACTCAAAGCCTATATCGATCCCCTGACCCGCGACGAGCACGACGCCCTGGAGCGCAGCCTGCTGGCCGAGGGCTGCCGCGATGCCCTGGTGCTGTGGGGCGATGTGCTGGTGGACGGCCACAACCGCTACGGCATCTGCCAGAAGCACGGCCTGCCCTTCCAGACGGTGCAGAACACGCATTTCCAGAGCATGGAAGACGTGCACCTGTGGATGATCGACCAGCACCTGGGCCGGCGCAGCGTCTCGGACTTCCAGCGCGGCGTGCTGGCGCTGCGCAAGCGCGAGATCGTGGCCGCGCGCAAGGCCCGCGCCGCGGCCACGCCGCCGGAACCCGTGGACGAGGCCGACCTGCCCTGGTCGTCGGACGGCCCCGTGGCCGCACCACCGCCGCCCGCCCCGGCGCCGGACGTGCCCTCCGAATCCCTGAGCAGCCGCGAGGCGATTGCCCGCGCCGCCCGCCTGAGCAGCAGCCAGGTGGTGGCGATCGAGAGGATCCAGAAACAGGCCGCCCCCGAGCTGGTGGCAGCCGTCAAGTCCGGCACCATCTCGCTGGCCACAGCGGCCACCGTGGCCACCCTGCCCGCCGAGGAACAGGTGGCCGCCGCCAAGGGTGGCAAGGACGAACTCAAGCAGGCCGCCAAGCGTGTGCGCGACGCCAAGCAGCGCAAGCCGCGCGAGGACAAGGAAGCCGCGGACGAAGCCTCCGTGCAGGAATCGACGGAGGCAGGCGGCGAACTGCAGGCCCTGCGCCTGCGTGTGGCCGAGTTGACGGCCGAGAACGAGGCGCTGCGCGCTGAACTGGCCCGGCTGCAGGGCTGAGCCCGGCAGCCAGCCCGGCGCGAAAAACGTTTCGCGCCTATTCGTTCGCGCTGCGCAGGGCGCCGAGCCGTTCCGTGACGTGGTCGATGTCCAGGCCGTCCTCCACGTGGTGGAGGTAGGTCTCCAGATCGAAGATGGCCTCGGTGAGGTTGCCGCGCTCGGCGTGCGCGAGCCCGCGATCGCGCCACTCGCCCCAGGCCTCGGGCTGCAGCACGATCAGGCGGTCGAGCACGGCGATCAGGCGCTGCCAGTCCTGCTGGGTGCGGTGCACCTCCTTGAGGTTGCGCAGCATGCGCGCGATGATGTCGCGCGGCGTGGCGGCCTGCAGGTACAGGCCCAGCGGCACGTCGTAGTCGTCGATGAGGCCGTTGCGGCGCTTGTAGGGCTCCAGCCGCTCGCCCAGCTCTTCGCGGCTCAGCGACTGGCCGGTGATCGGGTCCAGCACCACCTGCCCCTTGGGCAACAGCACCTTGACCATGAAATGCCCCGGGAAGGCGATGCCACGCGCATGCAGGCCCAGGCCCTGGGCCAGCTCCATCCAGAGCACGGCCAGGCTGATGGGAATGCCCCGGCGCGTGCGCAGCACGGCATTGAGGTAGCTGTTCTCGGGGTCGTAGTAGTTGTTGACGTTGCCGCCAAAACCCATGTCGGCAAAGAAGAACTGGTTGAGCGTGCGCAGGCGCTGCAGCGCGGGGGCATCGGCCGGCAGCCGGCGCTTGATGCGCGCCTGCAGCTGGTCCATGTCGCCCAGCAGCAACTGCACGTCGAATTCGGGGTACTCGTCCTGCGCCAGGCTTGCGGCCGCCTCCAGCAGGGGAAAATGGTCGTCGCTCTGGACCAGCGATGCAAAGTACTCCAGCGAGGTGGGTACGGTCAGACTCAGTGGCATGCCATGGTTGTACGGTTCTGCCCCCGCCGCGTCAAGCGGCAAAAGTCACGATGTACGGGCTTGTTCGGCGGACCGCCTCAGCGCCTGAGCATTTTGCGCAGCTTGAGCCCTGCGGCCCACAGGGCGCCGAAGTACAGCGCGGCCGAGGCCGCCATGAGCCCTGCCAGCAGGCCGATGCGCTGCCATTTGGCACTGCGCATGGCCACCCAGTCGAAATGGTGCGAGGCCCAGACCAGCAGCAATGCCAGCAGGGCCGTGGCCGCCACCACCTGCAGGATGAAGCGGCCCCAGCCCGGTTGCGGCTGGTAACTGCCGCGGCGCAGCAGGCCGATGAGCAGCCACAGGGCGTTGATCAAGGCCCCGAGGCCGATGGACAGGGCCAGCCCGGCATGGGCGATGAAGGGCACGAGCGCGATATTGAGCAGTTGCGTGATGACCAGCACCGCAATGGCGATCTTCACGGGCGTGCGCACGTCCTGGCTGGCGTAGTAGCCCGGCGCCAGCACCTTGATGGCCACCAGGCCCAGCAGGCCCGCGCCATAGCCCGACAGGGCCAGCGCGATCTGGCCCACGTCGCTGTCGGCCAGCTTGCCGTAGTGGAACAGCGTGGCCACCAGGGGCTGGGAGAAAGTCAACAGGGCCACGGCGCAGGGCACGGCCAGCAGCACCACGATGCGCAGGCCCCAGTCGAGCATGGCCGAATACTTTTCGGCGTCGCCCGCGGCCTTGGCGGCCGTGAGCTGCGGCGTGAGCACCACGCCCAGGGCCACGCCCAGCAGCGCAGTCGGGAACTCCATCAGCCGGTCGGCATAGAACAGCCAGGTCACGCTGCCGGGCGCCAGGTAGGAAGCGATCTGGGTGTTGATCATCAGCGAGATCTGCGCCACACCCACGCCCAGCAAGATGGGCCCCATGAGCGACAGCACCTTGCGCACGCCCGGGTCGGCCCAGGCCGTGCGGATGGCGCGCCAGCCCAGGCCGATGCGCGGCAAGAGGCCCATGCGCGCCAGCACCGGGATCTGCACCGCCAGTTGCAGCACACCGCCCAGCAGCACGCCGCCGGCCATGGAGTAGATGGGCTCGATGCCGCGCGCCTCCAGCTGCGGCGCACCCAGCAGGGCCGCGCCGATCATGGACAGGTTGAGCAGCACCGGCGAGGCCGCGGGCACGGTGAAGTGCTTCCAGGTGTTGAGGATGCCGGCCGACAGCGCCACCAGCGACATGAAGCCGATGTAGGGGAACATCCAGCGCGTCATGAGCACGGCCGCGTCGTAGGCCTCGGGGCTCTGGCGCATGCCGCTGGCCAGGGCCCAGACCAGCACCGGGGCGCCGACCACGCCCAGCACGCAGGTGAGCAGCAGCACCCAGGCCAGCGCCGTGGCCACATGGGCGATGAGCACACGCGTGGCGTCTTCTCCCTGCTGGGCCTTGCTGGTGGCCAGCACCGGGATGAAGGCCTGGCTGAACGCCCCCTCGGCAAAGAAGCGGCGGAACAGGTTGGGAATGCGGAAGGCGACGTTGAAGGCGTCCGTCAGGGCGTTGGCCCCGAAGAAGGAGGCCATCAGAAGGTCGCGCGCCAGGCCCGTCACGCGGGAGGCCAGGGTCAGCAGGGAGACGGTGGAAGCGGCTTTGAGCAATGACACCGCCGGGAGTGTATGCGCTGGCGGGCGCGGGCCGCGGGCGGCTGCAGCGAGCCGACTGAACCAGGGGGACATCGAGACCATCCTTCACGCGAAACAGGGTGCCGGGCAGTCTGGGACGGACCTGTGAGGCGAAGATGAAGTCCGTACAGCGAGGCCCGACTGGCCGGGATCCTTCAACTGGGCTATAATCGCGGGCTTTGCTGGCATCATCCACAGACTCCAAGGAATACACACATGGCATCCGCTAAACCCAAGAAGAAGAACCCGCGCCTGGCGTCGGGCCGCAAGCGCGTCCGTCAGGACACGAAACTCAACGCTGCGAACACCTCGCTGCGCTCCAAATACCGTACCGCCGTGAAGAATGTCGAAAAGGCCGTCGTGGCCGGCGACAAGACCAAGGCGACCGAACTGTTCGCCAAGATGCAAGCCGTGGTTGACTCCGTGGCCGACAAGGGCATCTTCCACAAGAACAAGGCTGCTCGCGACAAGAGCCGTCTGTCTGCCAAGGTGAAAGCCCTGGCCCTGGCCGCCTGACCCTCTTCAGGCAAACAGCCCGGACGGCCCGCGCCGTTCGCCGTTTGTAACGGGTGCGCTGCCAGCAAAAAAAGCAAAAAACCGCCTCCGGGCGGTTTTTTCGTTTCTGCGGATTTGGCTTCGACCGGCTGGCGTCGTTGGGTCGCCTTGCCGTGCTACAGCACTGTCTGCGGCTCCCCGCCTAGCCATCCGGCCGAAGACAAATCCGCGCCGCCCCTATTCTTCAGACAGAAAAAAAGCCCCGAGGGGCCTTCATGCATATGGGACAAGGCCCGTTCAGGGCTTGGCAGGCGGCGGCAGCACCGGCGCATCCGGCACCAGGCAGGCTTCGGCCACCTGCAGGTTGTTGTCGCGCGCGAAGTTGACGACAAAATCCCAGGCCATGGGCTCGTGGTCGCGCAGGTCGCGGTGCACCACCACGCATTTGATGCCATTGAGGGTGGTGGGAATGCACCAGGGGGAGTAGCTCAAATGGCTGCCCGGGCGTGCTCCGCCAGGGCGAAAGCTGCTCATCACCCCCGCCAGACGCTCGGCCCAGTCGCTGGGACGGAAGGTTTTCCCGTCCTGGGTGACGCCTTGGATGAAGATCTCTTTGGAGGTGGGGGAAACCATCGGGTCGAAGTGTAATGGACAGTCCGCAACCGCAGGATCACTGCATGCTGCACTGCAACCATGGATTCTAACTCTTATATAAGAGCTGCCCCTCTAAACCTGACTGGAGGACATGGCATCCGGCCGGCATTGCAGTGATGCGCAATCGTCAATAGCGGGTCATCGCATGGCCCCTAGAATCGTGCTTCGTTTTTCGGGTGGACACTCCACCCACCTTTCACCGCACCGCCAGGAGATTTCTGCATGACCGCTTTCATTGAGGCCGCCTCGCCCCACGTGATGAACACCTATGGCCGCGTACCCATCGCGCTGGCCCGCGGTCAGGGCTGCCGAGTGTGGGACGTGAATGGCAAGGAATACCTCGATGGCCTGGGCGGCATTGCCGTGAACACGCTGGGCCACAACCACCCCGAGCTGGCGCCCGCGCTGCAGCACCAGATCAGCCAGATCATGCACTCGTCCAACTACTACCACGTGCCCGGCCAGGAAGCCCTGGCCGCCAAGCTGGTGGAGCTGTCGAGCATGACCAACGTGTTCTTCTGCAACTCGGGCCTGGAAGCCAACGAGGCAGCGCTCAAGATCGCGCGCAAGTTCGGCGTGGACAAGGGCATCGCCAAGCCCGAGATCGTGGTCTACGAAAAGGCCTTCCATGGCCGCTCCATCGCCACCATGTCGGCCACCGGCAACCCCAAGATCCACAACGGCTTCGGGCCGCTGGTGGAGGGCTTCATCCGCGTGCCGCTCAACGACATCGAGGCGATCAAGCAGGCCACCGAGGGCAATCCCAACGTGGTGGCCGTGTTCTTCGAGACCATCCAGGGCGAAGGCGGCATCAACCCGATGCGCATCGAGTACCTGCAGCAGTTGCGCAAGCTGTGCGACGAGCGCGGCTGGCTCATGATGATCGACGAGGTGCAGTGCGGCATGGGCCGCACCGGCAAGTGGTTTGCCCACCAGTGGGCCGGCATCGTGCCGGACGTGATGCCCCTGGCCAAGGGCCTGGGCTCGGGCGTGCCGATCGGCGCCGTGGTGGCGGGCCCCAAGGCCGCCAACGTGCTGCAGCCGGGCAACCATGGCACGACCTTTGGCGGCAACCCGCTGGCCATGCGCGCCGGGGTGGAAACCATCCGCATCATGGAGAAGGACGGACTGCTGCACAATGCAGCCACCGTGGGGGACCACCTGAAGGCGGCACTCGTGCGCGAACTGGGCAGCCTGCCTGGCGTGAAGGAAGTGCGGGGCCAGGGCCTGATGCTGGGCGTGGAGCTGGACAAGCCCTGCGGCGTGCTGGTGGCCCAGGCGGCCGAGGCCGGCCTGCTGCTGAGCGTGACGGCCGACAAGGTGATCCGCCTGGTGCCCGCGCTGATCCTGTCCACCGCCGAGGCCGACGAGATCGTCGCCAAGCTGGTCCCGCTGGTCAAAGCCCTGCTGGCCGAATGAAACCCAAGGCGCGCTGCGAGCGCGCCGCCGCAATGCCATGAAACACTACCTGCAGTTCAACGATCTCAGTGCCGACGAGTACAGCTACCTGTTCGAGCGTGCCGCGCTCATCAAGAAGAAGTTCAAGGCCTACGAAAAGCACCACCCCCTGGTGGACCGCACGCTGGCCATGATCTTCGAGAAGGCGAGCACCCGAACACGCGTGAGCTTCGAAGCCGGCATGTACCAGTTGGGCGGCAGCGTCGTGCACCTGACCACGGGTGACAGCCAGCTCGGCCGTGCCGAGCCCATCGAGGACAGCGCCAAGGTCATCAGCCGCATGGTGGACCTGGTGATGATCCGCACCTACGAGCAGAGCAAGATCGAGAGCTTTGCCGCCAACTCGCGCGTGCCGGTGATCAACGGCCTGACCAACGAGTACCACCCCTGCCAGATCCTGGCGGACATCTTCACCTTCATCGAGCACCGCGGCTCGATCGCCGGCAAGACGGTGGCCTGGGTGGGCGATGGCAACAACATGGCCAACACCTGGCTGCAGGCGGCGGCGCTGCTGGGCTTCAAGGTGCATGTGAGCACGCCGCGCGGCTACGAAGTCGACCAGAAGCTAGCCGCCAGTGCCGACGGCAGCTACCAGTTCTTCAGCGACCCGCTGGAAGCCTGCAAGGGCGCCGACCTGGTGACCACCGACGTGTGGACCAGCATGGGCTACGAGGCCGAGAACGAAGCGCGCAAGAAGGCCTTTGCCGACTGGTGCGTGGATGCCGAGATGATGGCTGCCGCCAAGCCCGATGCGCTGTTCATGCACTGCCTGCCAGCGCACCGGGGTGAGGAAGTCGAGGCGGATGTCATCGACGGTCCTCAGTCGGTGGTCTGGGACGAAGCAGAAAACAGAATGCACGTGCAAAAGGCACTCATGGAGTACCTGCTTCTGGGCAAGATCGCCTGAGTCTCTTGCCCATGCCCTGGCGCCGCCAGCCCGTCCATTGCGCCGAACTGCTGGCGCACTGGCAGGCCTTGGGCCAGGCACTGGGCCGCGATACGCCTGCCTGGCGCAGCGAAGGGCGGCGCCTGGTGCTGGCCTGGGCGCGCTGGCCGCGCGCCTACCACGACACCACGCACCTGTGGGCCTGCCTGCGCCACCTGCAGCAGCTGCAGGCCCAACAGCCCGGTGCGCTGCAGCAGCCGCATGCGGTGGCGCTGGCCCTGTGGTTCCACGACGCGGTCTACCGGCCCTGGGGCCGCATGAACGAGGAAAAGAGCGCCGACTGGGCCAGCCGCTTCCTGGGTGCACAGGATCTCCCCCCCTCGCTGGTGCAGGCCGTGCACCAGTTCATCCTGGACACGCGCCACAACCCCGGCCCCCTCGCTGGCGATGCGCAATGGGTCGTCGATATCGACCTGGCGGTGCTGGGGCAAAGCGATGCGGTGTACCGCCTGTTCGAGCGCAATGTGCGGCGCGAGTATTTCTTCGTGCGCTGGCCGCGCTATGTGGCAGGCCGCAGCGCGGTGCTGCGGGGCTTTCTGGAACGGCCACGCATCTATGGCACCGAATGGTTCCATGGGCGGTTCGAGGCCCAGGCACGCAGCAATCTGGGGCACGCGCTGCAAGCGCTGGCCCAAGGCAGGATCTACGGCTGAATGCCCTCGCGGGCCGGGTGTGCCTTACCATTCGAGCCCCCCGATCCGTCTCCCAAGCCGAAAAAGGCGCGCCTTCGTATGTCCAACTCCGCCCACCCCTGTCTGACCTGTGGCGCCTGCTGTGCCAGTTTTCGCGTGGACTTCGCCGTCTACGAGATGCAGGAGATGGGCGGCACCGTGCCCAATGGTCTTGCCATGGAGGTCAATGGCAGCACCTGCCGCATGCGCGGCACCGACCACGTGCCCATCCGCTGCGCGGCGCTGACCGGCAAGGTGGGCGAGAAGGTGGCCTGCGGCATCTACGAGTGGCGGCCCTCGCCCTGCCGCGAGTTCGAGGCCGGCGACTACGCCTGCAACAAGGCGCGCACGCGCCATGGGCTGCCGCCGCTCCCGGAAGGCCTGGTGTTCTGAAATTAGTTTAGGCTTCAACAAAAAATCCACAAACTGTTGGAAATAACCGACACCACGGGTTTTTCGGGACATGCAAACTTTGTCCCATGCAAGCCAACCCCACCCCTGCCGCGCGCCCGCTCTGGGACATTTCACCGCCCGTGCATGCGGGCAGCCCCGTGTTCCCCGGCGACACGGCCTACAGCCAGCAGTGGTGCGCCACCATCGGGCCCGGCTGCCCGGTGAACGTGAGCGCCATCACCCTCTCGCCCCATGTGGGCGCGCATGCCGATGCGCCGCTGCACTACGACGCACAGGGCGCCACCATCGGTGACGTCTCGCTGGAGGCCTTCCTGGGCCCCTGCCGCGTCATCCACGCCATCGGGCGCGGCCCGCTGATCGAGTGGGAGCACATTGCCCACGCGGTCGATGCCACCCTGCCCCAGCGCGTGCTGGTGCGCACCTACGAAACCATGCCGGTGGACCGCTGGGATGGGGCGCTGGCCGCCTACGCGCCGGCCACCGTCGCGCGCCTGGCCGACCTGGGCGTGCTGCTGGTGGGCATCGACACCGCCAGCATCGACCCGGCCGACAGCAAGACGCTGGACAGCCACCAGGTGATCCGCCAGCGCGGCCTGCGCGTGCTCGAGAACCTGGTGCTCGACGGCGTGCCCGAGGGCGACTACGAGCTGATCGCCCTGCCGCTCAAGCTCACCACGGCCGATGCCTCCCCGGTCCGGGCGGTATTGCGCGCCCTGTCCTGATTCCCAAGATTTTCCCCGCGACTCCCATGACCACACTGCAAGACTGCCGCGCGCTCGACGCGCAAGACCCCCTGGCCCCGCTGCGCGGGCACTTCAGCCTGCCCGAGGGCGTGATCTACCTGGACGGCAATTCCCTGGGCGTGCTGCCCAAGGCCGCCGCGGCCCGTGTGGCCAACGTGGTCACGCGCGAATGGGGCACCGACCTCATCCGCTCGTGGAACACGGCCAGCTGGTTCGACCTGCCCCAGCGCCTGGGCAACCAGCTCGCGCCCTTCATCGGCGCGGGCAAGGACGAGGTGGTCTGCACCGACAGCACCTCGGTCAACCTCTACAAGGTGCTGAGCGCTGCGCTCAACATCGCGCGCGAAGACAGCCCGGCGCGCAAGCGCGTGGTGAGCGAGCGCAGCAACTTCCCGACCGACCTGTACATCGCCGAGGGCCTGTGCAAGGAACGCGGGCTGGAACTGCTGCTGGTGGAGCCCGAGGAGATCGCCAGCGCGCTGACGGCCGATGTCGCCGTGCTCATGCTCACCCACGTGAACTACCGCACCGGCGCCATGCACGACATGGCCGGCATCACGGCGGCCGCGCACGCGGCAGGCATCCTCACCGTGTGGGACCTGGCGCACAGCGCGGGCGCGGTGCCGGTGGACCTGCATGGCGCGGGCGCCGATTTCTCCATCGGCTGCGGCTACAAGTATTTGAACGGCGGCCCCGGTGCCCCGGCCTTCGCCTGGGTGCATCCGCGCCATGCCAACCGCTTCTGGCAACCCCTGTCGGGCTGGTGGGGCCACGCCGCGCCCTTCCAGTTCACGCCGGACTACCGGCCTGCCCCCGGCATCACGCGCTACCTGTGCGGCACGCAGCCCATCATCAGCCTGTCGGCCCTGCAGTGCGGTCTCGATGTGTTCGACGCGGCCCAGCCGCTGGGCGGCATGGCCGCGCTGCGTGCCAAGTCGCTGGCGCTGACCGATCTGTTCATCGCGCTGGTGGAAGAGCGCTGCGCGGGCCACGGCCTGGGCCTGGCCACACCGCGTGCGCATGCCCAGCGTGGCTCGCAGGTGTGCCTGACGCGCGACGAGGGCCAGGGCCTGAACGGCCAGGGCAGCGGCGCCTATGCCATCGTGCAGGCGCTGATCGCGCGCGGCGTGATCGGCGACTTCCGCAAGGGCGATGGCGGCCAGGGCCCGCACAAGGACATCCTGCGCTTCGGCTTCACGCCGCTGTACCTCGGCTACGAGGACGTATGGAACGCCGTCGAGCACCTGCGCGAGGTGCTGGACACCGGCGAGTGGCGACGCCCCGAGTTCAACCAGATCCACGCGGTGACCTGAGCCATGTGCCCCTTCTCCCACACCCCCGCCGAACCCGGTGCGGCCGCCCCCGCCGCCAGCGGCAAGTCTGAATCCATCGTGCACGAGGAGCGCGCCCAGCTCGACTTCAGCAAGTCCATGAGCTATGGCGACTACCTGCAGCTCGACGCCATCCTCACGGCGCAGAAGCCGCTGTCGCCCGCGCACGACGAGATGCTGTTCATCGTGCAGCACCAGACCAGCGAGCTGTGGATGAAGCTCATGCTGCACGAACTGCGCGCGGCCATCGGCCACATCGCGCAGGACGAGCTGCAGATGGCCTTCAAGATGCTGGCGCGGGTCTCCAAGATCATGGAGCAACTGGTGCACGCCTGGGATGTGCTGGCCACCATGACGCCGCCCGAGTACAGCGCCATGCGGCCCTACCTGGGCCAGTCGAGCGGCTTCCAGAGCTACCAGTACCGCAGCATCGAGTTCGCGCTGGGCAACAAGAACCGCGCCATGCTCAAGCCGCACGAGCACCGCGCCGACCTGCTGGCCCAGGTGCAGGCGGCCTACGAAGCGCCTTCGCTGTACGACGAGGCCCTGCGCCTGCTGGCACGCCGCGGCATCCCGGTGCCGGCCAGCCACACCGAACGCGACTGGAGAGAGCCTTACGTGGAAAGCGAGGGCGTGGAGCAGGCCTGGCTCACCGTGTACCGCGCGCCCGACAAGCACTGGGACCTGTACCAGCTGGGTGAGGAGCTGACCGACCTGGAAGACGCCTTCCGCCTGTGGCGCTTTCGCCATGTGACCACGGTGGAGCGCGTGATCGGTTTCAAGCGCGGCACCGGCGGCACGGGCGGCGTGAGCTACCTGCGCAAGATGCTGGACGTGGTGCTGTTCCCGGAGATCTGGAAGCTGCGCACGGACCTCTGAGACATCCTCCGCATGGGGGACAGCCAGTGGTCCGCGCACCGTGTACGCTCGACGGCGGCGGCGCACCGTGCTCGCCCTTCCGGAGACACCCCTTGCCGCCCCAGCCCGCAGAGTCCGCCCACCCCACCCCTCCCCCGCCCCTGCTCGCACCGCGCGCCGCCTGGGTGATGCTGCTGGCCCTGATCTCGGGCTTTGCGCTGAGCCAGGCCTTTCGCACCATCACGGCCATCATCGCCACCGGGCTGCGCGCGGAGTTCGGGCTGTCGGCCCAGGCACTGGGCGCTTTTGCCGGGGCCTTTGCCTTCGCCTTCGGCGGCATGCAGCTGTTCATGGGCGTGGGCATCGACCTGTATGGCGTGCGGCGCACGCTGCTGGTGGCGTTTCCGCTCACCATCGTGGGCGCGCTGCTGTCGGCCCTGGCGCCGGGCTATGGCACGGTGCTGCTCGGGCAGGTGCTGATTGGCGTGGGCTGCGCGCCGGCCTTCCTGGTGTGCACGGTGTTCATCGCGCGCTACTTTCCGCCCGGGCGCTTTGCCATGGTGTCGGGCGTGGCCATGGGCATCGGCGGGCTGGGCATGCTGTTCACGGGCACGCCGCTGGCCTGGCTGGTGCAGCATTCGTCCTGGCGTGCCGGCTTCGGCCTGCTGGCAGGGCTGGCCACGACTGCCTGGCTGCTGATCTGGTGGCAGGTGCACGAGCCGGCCCAGGCCCCGCATGCCGCCCATGCCCCGCGCGAGTCCTGGGGCACCGCCGTGCGCGGCTTTGGCGCGCTGTTCCTGCTGCCCCACACGGCCGGCATCATGCTGCTGGCGCTGACCACCTATGCCGCCTTCCTCACGCTGCGCGGGCTGTGGCTCGGACCGCTCTTGATCGAGCGGCACGGCTATTCGCTGGTGGCCAGCGGCAATGTGGCCTTTCTCACCTCGCTGGTGTCGCTGTTCACCCCCGCATGGTTTGGCCGCCTGGACCCCGGGCCCGCGCACCGCAGGCGCTGGATCATCGGCTTCACGGTGCTGCTGTGCGGCCTGTTCCTGGCCATCGGCGCGCTGCACCAGGAATGGCTGGACGTGGGCGGCGCCATCGCCGTGGGCCTGCTCTCGGGCTACATGGTGCTGCAGTACGCGGACGTGCGCTCGTCCTACCCTGCGGCGATGACCGGGCGCGCCATGGCGGTGTTCACCATGGCGCTGTTCCTGGGCGTGGCGCTGATGCAGTGGATCACGGGGCTGGCCGCCTCGCTGGCCACGGCGCGCGGTGCCGACCCCTACACCGCCGTCATGCTGACCATTGCCGGGCTGCTGGCCGTCGGCGTGGCTTCGTTCAGGCTGTTGCCGGCGCCCGCGCAGTGAGCTTGGCTGGACAGGCGCCAGAGCCCTCGCCCGCCACGCGCCACCACTGCAGCACGCCAAAGAGCAGCTCGAAGGCGGTGAACCCGAGCACGATGGCGCTGGCCCCCTGGGCCACCGCATAGACCTGCCAGGTGGCGAACAGCACGCGCGCCACCCCGTCGAGCCGGCCCAGCAATACGCTGGGCGCCGCGATGCGCGCGATGGACCAGACCACCACCACCGAGCCGAGCAGGTTGGCCAGCAGCATGTGGGTGCCGTCCAGCGGGTGCAGGGTGCCGGGCAGGCCCAGCGTGGCGGAGAGCCAGGCCAGTGCGCCATAGAGCCAGGCAAAGGTCCAGGGCAGGGCAAAAGGCCAGGTGACGAGGAGGTCGTACCAGCCGCTGGCGCGCACGATGGCAAGGTAGCGGGGTGTGGAAAAGGCGGAGAGGGCCATGGCGTGAAAAAGACCGGAGTGAAGAAGTCCCCGAGCTTCCACCTTGAAGTACGCTTCAGGGTCAAGCACTTTTTTTGTGCGCCTCGCCACCAAGGAGCCCTTCGCGCATGCACCTGATCCAACTGGGCGACCTGCTGCCCGCCGACATACGCCACATCTGGTCCCTGGTGGACGCCCCGGTGCCGCGCCTGGCGGGCACGGTGGCCTGGTCGTTCGAAGGCAACGGCATCCGCACGCGCACCACCTTCATCGAGGCCTTCCGGCGCCTGGGGCTGGCGTTCACCGAGCTGCCCCACCTGCTCAAGACCAGCGAGCGCGTGGAGGACCTGGCCGGCTACCTGGACCCGTTCTACCAGCTGTACGTGGTGCGCGAGTCCGACCATGCGCGCCTGTCCGCCTTCGCAGCCGCGACGACACGCCCCGTGGTCAACGCGATGTCGGCCCAGGGCCACCCGTGCGAGGTGCTGACCGATGCCTGGCACATCGAGACACGCATCCAGCCCCTGGGCAAGGCGCGCGTGTGCCTGTGGGGCCCCAGCACCAATGTGTTCCGCTCCTGGCACGAACTGGCCCAGGTGCTGGGCTTCGGCCTGGTGCAGGTGTGCCACCGGCGCTTCCACGAGGTGCTGCCCCACGTGAGCTTCGTGGAGCCCTCGGCCCTGCCCGGCCCGGTGGATGTGGTGGTGACCGACAGCTGGCCGGCCAGCGCCCAGGCCGACGCCACCACGCAGGCCGACCTGGTGCCGCTGACCGAGGAGCACCTGGCGGCCTTGGGGCAGCCGGCCCTGCTGCCCACCCCACCCTTCAGCCTGGGGCGCGAGCTGACCGTGGACCCGGTGGCCTACCCGGGCTTCGTGGGCCATGCCCAGAAGGAATTGTTGCTGCCCATGCAGATGGCCGTCATCCGCTGGGCCCTCGGGGAAGGGGAACGCCATGCGGATCGGTGAACTCGCTGCCGCGGCCGGCCTCTCGCGCGAAGCCCTGCGCTTCTACGAGCAACAGGGCCTGATCCGCGCGCGCCGTCTGCCCAATGGCTACCGCGACTACCCCGAGGAGGTGCTGACGCTGGTGCAGTACATCCGCACCGCGCAGCAACTGGGCTTCACGCTGGCTGAAATCGGCGACCGGCTGCCCGCCATCTGGGATGCACCCGACCCGGCGCCCGCCGTGACCGAGGTGCTGTCGGCCAAGCTGCTCGAAATCGACGCCCGCATCGCCGCGCTGCAGGCGCTGCGCCAGACCCTGGCCGAGCGGGTGCTGGCGGATTGCCCGCTGGTAGCCGCGGGCTAGAGCGAACTGGCGACCGAGCCATCGCCCCGGTACAGCCAGGGCAGGTCCAGCACGCGCTGGCCCAGCAGGCGCAGCGAGGCATCGCGGCCCCAGCGCACCGGGCCCACGGCGTGGAAGATGCGGCCATTGCGCGTGGCACGGGCCTGCACGCGGGCATTGCGCTGCCAGCGGTTGAGTGCGTAGCGGGTCAGGCGCAGCGGCACCTCCAGGTCATGCATGGAGAGGGCCCGCTGCAGTTCGGCCGCATCCTCGATGGCCATGCCGGCGCCCTGGGCCAGGTAGGGCACCATGGGGTGGGCGGCATCGCCCAGCAGCGCCACCAGGCCCTGGGCCATGTCGTTCGGGCCGCGCACGGGCGGGCGGTCGGACAGCGGCCACAGGCGCCAGCCGCCCCCGGCCGCGCCATCGATGGCGTGCCGCAGTGCGGGACAGGCGCCCTGCAGGGCGTCCTCCAGGTCGGCGGCATTGGCCGCATGGTCCCAGGTCTGCAGATCGGCAGGGGCCGGGCCTTCAATGATGACGACCAGGTTCTGCAGCTCGCCCCGGCGCACGGGGTACTGCACCACGTGCAGGCGCGGGCCCAGCCAGGCGGTGATCTGCTGGGTGCGCAAGGCCTTGGGCAGGGCGTCCTGCGCGACCAGGGCGCGGTAGGCCAGGTGGCCCGTGGTGCGTGGCACCGTGCCGCCCAGCAGGTGCAGGCGCGTGGCGCTCCACAGGCCATCAGCACCCACCAGGGCATCGCCCTCCACCTCCTTGCCGCGGCTGGTGCGCACAGTGACGGCGGTCTCGGCCCCGGGGATGGGGCTGGTGGCCCGGCTGCCGTCGGTGAAGCCTTCGATGGCGTGCGACAGGTTGAGCTGGGTGTCGGTGTACTTTTCCACCGCCGCGAGCAGCAGGCCGTGCAGGTCGGCGCGGTGGATGGTGGCATAGGCGGCGCCGTAGCGCTCGATGGCCGTGGCCCCGAGCGGCAGCTCGGCCAGCTCGCGCCCCGACAGTGCGCTGCGCACCTGCAGGCGGGACGGGAATGCGGCCACCGACTGCAGCGGCTTGTGCAGGTCCCAGGCCTGCAGGCGGCGCACCACATTGGGCCCGAGCTGCACGCCCGCCCCCACCTCGCTGAAGGCAGCGGCGCGCTCGAACAGCCGCACATCCCAGCCGGCGCGCGATGCGCCCAGGGCCGCGGCCAGCCCTCCAATGCCCCCACCCGCCACCAGCACCTGTTTCTTCATGCGCCGATTGTCGCGCGCCGCGCAGGCACCCCGTTTGTCATGGCGCAGGAAGCAGGGCGCGCTCCAGCATCCCGGCCGGCATGGGGCGGGCGAACAGGTAGCCCTGGAAGGCCTGGCAGCCGTGGCGTTGCAGGAATTCGAACTGGCCCGGTGTCTCCACCCCCTCGGCCACGACCGACAGGTCCAGGCTGCGCGCCAGGGCCAGGATGGTGCGCACGATGGCGGCATCGTTGGGATCGGTCTGCAGGTCGCGCACAAAGCCCTGGTCGATCTTGAGCTGGTCCAGCGGCAGGCGCTTGAGGTAGCTGAGCGAGGAGTACCCGGTACCGAAGTCGTCCATCGAAAAGCCCACCCCATGGCGGCGCAATTGCTCCATGCGGGCGATGCTGTCCTCCACGTCGGTGAGCAGCAGGCTTTCGGTGAGCTCGAAGCGCAGGCGCTCGGGGTTGGCGCCGCTGGCCTGCAAGGCGCCGAGCACCTGGGTCACGAAATCGGGCTGGCGGAACTGGCGCACGCTCACATTGACCGACAGGAAGAAGGGGCGCGTGAGCGCGCTGCGCGACCACTGCACCAGCTGGGCGCAGGCGGCCTCCAGCACCCACTGGCCCAGCGGCAGGATGAGCCCGGTCTGCTCGGCCAGCGGAATGAACTCGCCGGGCAGCACCAGCCCCCGGCGCGGGTGGTTCCAGCGCACCAGGGCCTCGGCGCCCAGCAGCTTGCCGGTGCTGTCCACCACGGGCTGGCAGTACAGCAGCAGCTCCCGCTGGTTCAGGCCGCGGCGCAGGTCGACTTCCAGCGCTGCGCGCATGCTCACGGCGGCCTGCATGTCGGGGTCGAAGAAGCGCTGGGTATTGCGCCCCGCCGCCTTGGCCTGGTACATGGCCAGGTCGGCATGCTTGAGCAGTTCGTCCGGCGTGGACGAGCGCTGCCCGAACAGCGCGATGCCGATGCTGGGCGTGCTGTGGTGGCTGGTGCCCTCCATGTCGTAGGGCTTGCCCAGCGCCACCAGGATGTTCTGCGCAATGGTGGCGGCTTCGCTACTGGCATGCGCCACGTCATTGTGCAGCCCATCGAGCAGCACCACGAACTCGTCGCCACCGAAGCGGGCCACGGTGTCGCTTTCGCGCACGCAGGCCGACAGGCGCCGGGCCACGCGCACCAGCAGCTGGTCGCCGGTGTCGTGGCCCAGCGTGTCGTTGAGGTCCTTGAAGTTGTCCAGGTCGATGAACAGCAGCGCACCATGCGCATGGCTGCGCCCCACCGCGACGGTGGCACGCTGCAGCCGGTCCATCAGCAGGCGCCGGTTGGGCAGGCCGGTGAGCGCATCGAAGAAAGCCAGCCGCTCGATCTGCAGCTCCGCCTGCTTGCGCTCGCTGATGTCGCGGCCCACGCCGCGGTAGCCGCGCAGCACGCCCTCTGCGTCGAACACGGGCACGCCGCTGACCGAGATCCAGTGCATGCTGCCATCGGGGCGCTGGCGCTGCAGCTCCAGGTCGCGGAACGGCTGCTGGGCCGCGAGCACGGCGCGGTGGGCGTCCCACTCGGCGTCGCCCATGTTGAGCGCACCGATCTCCCAGCGCGTGCGGCCCATCACGCTCGACAGGGGGATGCCGTTGACGCTCAGGTCGCCCGCCAGTTGCACGAAGCGGCCATCGGCATCGTGCTCCCAGTACCAGTCGGACGACAGGTCGCTCAGGCTGCGAAAGCGCGCCTCGCTCTCGCGCAGCTCGTTCTGCACGCGCACATAGTCGCTCACATCCGTGAAGGTGCGCACCAGCCCGCCATCGGGCAGGCGCGTGGTGCGCACCTCGAAGGTGCGGCCATCGCGCGTGGTGCGCCAGTAGACCTCGGGCGAGGGGTCCACCGCAGAGCGCGCGATGTAGTCGCGCCCCCGGTGGTCCACCAGGTTGTAGCTGGCACCGAAGTCGCCGCGGTCGGCCTGCAGCTGGGTCAGCTCGGCCAGCGTCGGGCGCGCGGCCATCAGCGACTCGGGCAGATCCAAGAGCTCCAGCACGCGCTGGTTGTAGATGGTGATGCGCCCGTCCGGCCCGGTGCGGAAAATGCCCTGGCTCATGCTGGCCAGGGTGACCTGCAGGCCCTGGCGCTGCTCCTGCAGCAGGCTCAGGGCCTCGTGCCAGATGCGTGCATCCACTGTGCGCATGGGCTGTGCCGCCCCGGGGCCGGGCGCCGCCCCCTGGCGGCCGACCAGGGCGGACAGGCGGTGCACCAGCTCGGGGAGGTGGCTGCCATCCGCCGCGCGCAGCGCATAGTCCCCCAGGCCGCAGCGAAAACCGCGCGCGGCCAGGGCTTCCTGCGCCGCGTCGAGGCACAGCAGCACGGGACGCCCGGCGCACAGCTCCAGCAGGCTGGGCAGTTCCTGGATCTGCGGGTCCAGGCACAACACCAGCGCATCCCAGGTCTGTGCGGCCAGCAACAGGGAGGCGGCGTCGGCCGATGGGCTGTGCACCACCTGCCAGCCGGGGCAACGCTGGGCCAGCACGGCGATGGCCGCCTGCGCATGCTGCGCGTCGCCATCCACCCACAACACGGTGGCGCCGGAGGCGGAGGGGGGCCGGGTGGTTTCCATCACGGCGCTCATGGGGTTCCAGCGACTGGGGCCGCCAGCGGTGGCTCGGGCAGGTGTTCGCGCTCGAACAGGTCCACCGGCACAGGCCTGCCAAACAGATAGCCCTGAAAGCCCTCGCAGCCATGCAGCCGCAAGAACCCCAACTGCCCCGTCGTCTCCACCCCCTCGGCCACCACCTGCAAATCCAGGCTCTTGGCCAGCGCCAGGATCGTGCGCACGATCGCCGCATCGTTGGGGTCGCTCAGCACGTCCCGCACGAAGCTCTGGTCGATCTTGATCTGGTCCAGCGGTAGCCGCTTCAAGTAGCTCAAGGAGGAGTACCCGGTGCCAAAGTCGTCCAGCGCGAACCCCACCCCCTGGGCCTTGAGCTGTTCCATGCGCACGATGGTGTCTTCGATGTCCCCCAGCAGCAGGCTTTCGGTCAGCTCCAGCTTGAGCCGCTGGGGTTCTGCCCGGTGGGCTTTGAGGGTGTCCAGCACTTCGGCCACGAAGCCGGGCTGGCGAAATTGGCGCGCGCTGACGTTCACCGAGATGGACAGGTGGGCGGTGGCCGTGTCCTGGCCCCAGCGCTGCAGTTGCCTGCAGGCGGTCTCCAGCACGGTCTGGCCCAGCGGCAGGATGAGGCCTGTCTGTTCGGCCAGCGGGATGAAGTCGCCCGGGCTGATCATGCCGCGCTGGGGGTGGCGCCAGCGCACCAGGGCTTCTGCTCCCACCAGGCGCGCCTGGTGGTCCACGACGGGCTGGTAGTGCACGAGCAGTTCGTTCCTCGCCAGGCCCTGGCGCAGGTCGGCTTCCAGGTTGGAGCGGGCGTTGACGGCGGCCTGCATGTCCGGGTCGAAGAAGCGCTGGGTGTTGCGCCCGGCGGCCTTGGCCTGGTACATGGCGAGGTCGGCGCGCTTGAGGAGTTCGTCCACCGACAGGCGTTCGTCGCCGAACAGGGTGATGCCGATGCTGGGGGTGCTGTAGTGCTGTTGGCCCCCGAGGGCGAAGGGCTGGTTCAGGCTGGCCAGGAGTTTTTCGGCGACGGTTTCGGCCTGGGCGGCGGCGTCCTGCAGTTCGGGGTTCAGGTTGTCCAGCATGACGACGAATTCGTCGCCGCCAAAGCGTGCCACGGTGTCGGCTTCGCGCACGCTGCCCACCAGGCGGGTGGCGACCTGGGAGAGCAGTTGGTCGCCCATGTCGTGGCCCAGGGTGTCGTTCAAGTCCTTGAAGTTGTCCAGGTCGATGAACAGCAGGGCCCCCAGGTTCTTGCTGCGTTGGCAGGCGGCGATGGAGCGCTGCAGGCGGTCGAGCAGCAGGCGCCGGTTGGGCAGGCCCGTGAGCGCGTCGTAGAACGCCAGGCGTTCGATCTCCTGCTCTGCGCGCTTGCGGTCGGTGATGTCGCGGCACACCCCGAGAACCCCCGTGACCCGGCCATGCAGGTCGCGGATGGGGGTCTTGATGGTCTCGAAATACCCCTGGTATCCGTCCTCGGCAAAGGTCAGCTGCTCCTCGTAGACCAGCGGCTGCCAGGCCTGCATGGCGCGCCGGTCGTAGGCGCGGAACTGCTCGGCATCCGCGGCGGGAGAAATGTCGTAGTCGGTGCAGCCGATGATCTCGCGCTCGGGCTTGCCGGCAAAGCGTTCGAACACCGGGTTGCAGGAGATGTAGACGCCATCCGCATCCTTGAGGAACACCATGTCCGGTATGGCGTTCACCACGCGCGCCAGGTGGGCCTTCTGCTGGGCCAGCTCCATCTCGATGCGCTTGAGTTCGGTGAGGTCGTAGGCGAACACCACCACGGCCAGCACGCCCTGGTCCGTGATGGACTCGGGCACGAGGGTGGTGTGGCGGTACTGCGCGCCATCGAGGCCATCGATGCGGTTCTCGAACACCGCCGTCTCTCCGGCAAAGGCCTTTTGCAGCTGGGGCCGCATGCGCGCCATGACCGCGGTGGGAATCACGTCCTGCAGCAGTTGCCCCTGCAGCTGATCCGGAGTGCGGTGCAGCCACCGCGCCTGCTGCTCGTTCACATAGAGCACGCGGTAGTCGCGGTCCAGCCGCGCCACGCCGCCAGGCACCTGGCGCAGCATGTTGGCCATCTGCACCTCGTGCGCGTGGGCGGCCTGCTCGGCCTCGCGCTCGGCGGTGATGTCGCTTTGCACGCCGTCCCAGATCACGCGCCCGCCGTCGAGCAGGCGGGGGGAGGAGCTCAGATGGATCCAGCGCACCGCCCCCGAGGACACGCGCATGCGGAAATTGGCCTCCATGGGCCCCATGGTGCGCAGCGAACGGTCGCGGGCCTCCTCCAGCACGGGCATGTCTTCGGGCAGGATCTGCGCGTACAGCACGCCCGGATCGCGCAGGATGTCCTCGGTGCGCAGGCCGTTCAGGCGCTCGATGGCATCGCCCATGTGCACAAAGTGCATGCGGCCGTCGGTCTCGCGCACCACTTGGTAGAGCACGCTGAGCGGCAGGTTGCGGCCCAGCAGCTGCAGGCGCGTTTCGCTCTCGCGCAGCTGGGCTTCGGCCTGGTGCAGCCGCTCGAAGGGCTGGCGCATGCCGGCCACGAACACCGCCTGGTACAGCAGCGCGTAGCCCACGACGCGCACCCCGTCGGCCAGCATGTCGGCCCAGCCGAACTGCGCAAACCCCGAGAGGCCGACCAGGCATTCCGCCACCGCGAACGTGGCCGCGGCCCAGGCCAGCAGGCGGGCGCGGGTGCGGTTGTCGCCGCTGGCGGTGCGGCGCAGCAGCACGGCGGCCACCACCAGGCCCAGGCACAGCACGGCGGCCATCAGCACCGGCAGCACGCCCCCCGATGCCTGGGCAAACCCATGGGCCAGCGGCCCCACGGCGGCCCAGACCAGCAGCAGGGAAAATGCGCCCGCCGCCACCGCCCACAGCCGGGCGGGCCCGGGCAGGGAGGCGTGCAGTGCCGTGAGCAGCAGCGCGGCGCACTCGGCCGCACGCACCCAGGTGCCCAGCCACAGCGCCATGTCCGTGACCAGGGGAGAGGCCGGCTGCGGGGTGGCGTGGGCCAGCACGCCGTGCAGAAAATTGCAGACCGCTGCGACGCCGAAGCCGGCGACCAGCACATTCGCCCGTCCCTGGTCCTGTTCGTCGAGCACGTGCAGGGACACGGACACCACCAGCAATGCCAGCAGGATGGCCACGAGCTCCATGAAGGGCTCCAGCCTGTGCTGGCTGTCCGTGCCCTCTCCCAGGATGCCGCCCAGCGACACCATCACCAGCGCCAGCACCCCCACGGTCAGCACCACCGTGACGGCAGGAGCCTCCGAGACGAGCATGCGCTCTGGACGGTGGACTGGGGAGGTCATAGGAGCTGGTGAGAATGGGGCGTCAGCTGCACCTCACCAGTGTATCGGGCTGTAAGCGCAAACGGCCATCGGGCGAAACACGCGCAGCGTGTGCGCCACAAGTCCCCTCCCAGGGCAGTCCCCGGGGCGGCCGCAGCGCCGCCCCTGCGCGGGGACCTCCTCAACCCTCGAGCAGCTGGCGCAGCACGAAGGGCAAAATGCCGCCCGCCTGGTAGTAATCGACCTCGATGGGGGTGTCGATGCGCAGCGTGACCACCACCTCCTGGCTGGAGCCGTCGGTCCGGCGAATCACCAGGGTGGCATCGCTCTGGGGCGTGAGGGCCGGGTCGGGCAGCACATTGATGGTCTCGTCGCCGGTGAGGCCCAGCGACTCCCACGAATCCGTGCCCTTGAACTGCAGCGGCAGCACGCCCATGCCCACCAGGTTGGAGCGGTGGATGCGCTCGAAGCTGCGTGCCACCACGGCCTTGATGCCCAGCAGTTGCGTACCCTTGGCGGCCCAGTCGCGGCTCGACCCGGTCCCGTACTCCTCGCCGGCAAAGATCACCGTGGGGGTCTTCTGCGCCATGTACTGCATGGCGGCGTCGAAGATGAACATCTTCTCGCCCTGCAGCGGCCCCTCGTTCTGGAACAGCGTGACGCCGCCCTCCTCGCGCGAACCATCGGCGGTGGGTGGGATCATCAGGTTCTTGATGCGCACGTTGGCGAATGTGCCACGCATCATCACATCGTGGTTGCCGCGGCGCGCACCATAGCTGTTGAAGTCGGCCTTCTGCACGCCGTTGAGCTGCAGCCACTGGCCGGCCGGCGAGGTGGCCTTGATGGAACCCGCGGGCGAGATGTGGTCGGTGGTGATGGAGTCACCGAACAGCGCCATGATGCGCGCGCCATGCACCTCGGAGGCCGTTGCGGCCCCCTGCTCCAGCGCGAAGCTGGCAAAGAACGGTGGCTCGGCGATGTAGGTGCTGGCAGGCCAGGTGTAGGCGTTGCCGCTCACGCCCTTGATCTTTTCCCAGAGCTTGCCGGGGTCGGTGCTCACCTTGGCGTAGTTCTCGCGGAAGGCCTTGCCGTTCATCGCGAACTTCATGAGCTGGTGCACCTCTTCGCTGCTCGGCCAGATGTCGCCCAGGTAGATGTCGCGCCCGCCCTTGCCTTTGCCCACGGGTTCGGTCATGAGGTCTTTGAGCACCGTGCCGGCAATGGCATAGGCCACCACCAGCGGCGGGCTGGCCAGGAAATTGGCCTTGAGGTTGGGGTGGATGCGCGCCTCGAAGTTGCGGTTGCCCGAGAGCACGGCAGCGCAGATGAGGTCGTTGCCCGTGATGGCCTCGTTGAGCTCGGGCGTGAGGTCGCCGGCATTGCCGATGCAGGTGGTGCAGCCGTAGCCGGCAAGCGCGAAGCCCAGCTTCTCCAGGTAGGGCAGCAGGCCGGTTTCGGTGAGGTAGTCGGTGACGATGCGCGAGCCCGGGGCCAGCGAGGTCTTGATGTGCGGCTGGACCTTGAGCCCGGCTTCCACGGCCTTCTTGGCCAGCAGGCCGGCGGCCAGCAGCACGCTGGGGTTGGAGGTGTTGGTACAGCTGGTGATGGCGGCGATCAGCACGTCGCCATTGCCCACGGTGGGGTCGGCGCCCTTGGTGGGCATGGTCGCAGCGGCGTCCGCATGGGCGGTGGCCAGGGCGGGCTTGTTGCCTTCCATCTCGGCCACCGAGCGGGGGGCCCCTGCGGGTGCGGGCTTGTCCTGGGGCGCAGCCTCCTGCACCACGTCCTGGCCGCGGTGGATGTGGTGGCGCGTGTGCAGCAGCTCGGCCGGGCGGTTGAAGCCGTTTTCGGCATTGGGCTTGCTGAACAGGTCGATGAACTGGCTGCTGACCTTGCCCAGCTCGATGCGGTCCTGCGGGCGCTTGGGGCCGGCCAGGCTGGGCGTGACGGTGCCCAGGTCGAGCGAGACGACCTTGGTGTAGTCGACCTCGCCCGCCAGGGGCACGCCGAACAGGCCCTGGGCCTTGAAGTAGGCCTCGAAGGCTTCGATCTCGGCCTTGGTGCGGCCCGTGCCCTGGAAGTAGTCGATGGTCTTCTCGTCCACGGGGAAGAAGCCCATGGTGGCGCCGTACTCGGGCGCCATGTTGCCGATGGTGGCGCGGTCGGGCAGGGCCAGGGTGCGCGTGCCCTCGCCGAAGAACTCGACGAACTTGCCCACCACCTTGTGCTGGCGCAGGATCTCGGTCACGGTGAGCACCAGGTCGGTGGCGGTCACGCCCTCGCGCAGCTGGCCCGTGAGCTCGAAGCCCACCACATCGGGCGTGAGGAAGTAGACGGGCTGGCCCAGCATGGCGGCCTCGGCCTCGATGCCGCCCACGCCCCAGCCGACCACGCCGATGCCGTTGATCATGGTGGTGTGGCTGTCGGTGCCGACCAGGGTGTCGGGGTAGTGCACGCCGGCTTTGGTCTTGTGCACGCCGCGCGCCAGGTACTCCAGGTTCACCTGGTGCACGATGCCGAAGCCCGGGGGCACCACACCGAAGGTGCTGAAGGCCTGCATGCCCCACTTCATGAACTCGTAGCGCTCGCGGTTGCGCTGGAATTCGAGCTTCATGTTGAGGTCGAGCGAATTCTTCTTGCCGTAGTAGTCGACCATGATGGAGTGGTCCACCACCAGGTCCACCGGCACCAGGGGTTCGATCTTCTTGGGGTTCTTGCCCAGCTTGGCAGCCACGCTGCGCATGGCGGCCAGGTCGGCGAGCAGCGGCACGCCGGTGAAGTCCTGCAGCACGACGCGCGAGACGACGAAGGGGATCTCGTCCTTGCGCTCGGCATTGGGGCCCCAGTGCGCGAGCTGGCGCACATGTTCGGCCGTGACCTTACGGCCGTCGCAGTTGCGCAGCACCGACTCAAGCACGATGCGGATCGATACCGGCAGGCGCTTCACGCTGGGGTATTGCTGGGCCAGTGCGGGGAGGGAATAGAACTGTCCCGTCTTGCCGGACGCGGTCTTGAAGCTCTTGAGCGTATTGGCAAAGGCGTGGCGGGCGGGCTGGGGCGACGACTTGGTCGATGTGGCCATGGCTGACTCCTGTGATGCGACAGGTCTATTCTGTCAGCCCCGCGTGGCGGATGAAACGGTGGGGGTATGCCGGCACCGGGATGCCGTGGCATCGGCACGCCAAAAGGGGACGATAGCCCCCTCTCCCATGGCACATCACGGCACCGGCCATGCGGCCGATGCGGGTGCAGACCTTCAGGCCACAGCCATCGCAGGCAGGCGGCGCATGCCGAACCATTGCACCTCCGCCAGCAGGCCCACCGAGACCACATGCACGACCAGGTAGGCCTGGCCCCAGACGGTGGGCGCCACGGCAGAGCCCAGCAGCAGCGCCAGGCTGCCCAGGGCCCATGCCGCATTGCCCGCGGCCAGGCAGCCCAGCAGGCCGCGCGGCAGGCTGCGCTGGCTGGCGATGCCGCCGGCCAGCAGCGCATAGGCCAGCAGCGCCACACCGCTGCCCTGGACCAGGCCCGCGGACAGGCCGAACCACTGCGACAGCGCGTCGGTCAGGGCCAGGTGCAAGGTACCGAGGAGCACGCCGGTGGCAGCATCGAACCACACCACGGCACGCAGGAACGAGGGAGAGGACAGGAAGGACATGAGGGACTCCTTGGGTTGAATCGATTGGAAGGGCCTCCATGGTTGCCGTGGGCGCTCACGGCGTCGATGACATCCGAGGTAATGGCCCGCATGCGATATGCCTCTAGGATGCAGGGCATGAGCAGCACACACCACGCCCCACGCCCCACCCTGCCCCACCGGCCCGCGGCCGCGGGCCACCGCAGCAGCACGCCGGGCCCCGCCTCGTTCGGCGACCACCTGCGCACCTGGCGCCAGCAGCGCCACCTGAGCCAGCTGGAACTGGCCGACGAGGCGGACATCTCCACCCGCCACGTGAGCTTCATGGAGACCGGCCGCACCAACCCCAGCCGCGAGATGGTGCTGCGCCTGTGCGAGCGCCTGGCCATCCCGCTGCGCGAGCGCAACGCCCTGCTGGTGGCGGCCGGCTATGCGCCCATGTACCGCGAGCGCGCCCTGGACGACCCGGCCCTGGCCGCCGCGCGCCGGGCCGTGGAACTGGTGCTCAAGGGGCACGAGCCCTGTCCTGCGCTGGCGCTGGACCGCTGCTGGAACGTGGTGGCCACCAACCGCGCCGCCCAGGCGCTGCTGGCCAACCATGTGAGCCCCGAGTTGCTGGAAGGGCCCGTGAACGTGTTCCGCCTGAGCCTGCACCCCAAGGGCCTGGCACCGCACATCGCCAACCTGGCCCAGTGGCGGGCGCATCTGTTCGAGCGCCTGCGCCAGCAAATCCAGGCCACGGCCGACCCGGTGCTGATCGCCTTGCAGGCCGAGCTGCTGGAATACCCGGCGCCCGAGGAGTCGAGCCCCCTGGTGCTCGACGGTGAAATGCTGGGCGTGGTAATGCCCTTCTGCTTTCAAAGTGCGCGCGGCACCCTTTCATTTATCAGTACCACCACCATATTCGGCACCCCGGTGGATGTGACCCTGCAGGAGCTGGCCGTGGAATCATTCTTTCCGGCCGATGAATTCACTGCCCAGGTATTGCGCGAAATGGCCGCCAGCGCCTGACACCGGCAGAGCCGCTGGGCGGGCCGCGCAAGGGACGATCCTGTGTTACAAGCCCGTTATCTGCAGCAAGGCCCGCGGGCACAGCACCGGTCTCAATGCGCATTTATTGTGCACGCCATGCAAAAAGCCCGCAGTTGCGGGCTTTTTCTCTCAAGCGGGCCGACAAACGACCACGCTGCCATGGATGGCAGGGATCAAATGGCGAATTTTTCGCGGTTTTCGTTTTGAATCCACTTGGGGGCCTTGCCCCGGCCCGTCCAGGTCTGGCCAGTGGCCGGATCACGGTACTTGGGTGCCACCTTGGTGCCAGCGCTGGCGCTGCGTGCACGGCCGGTGGGGAACACGTCCTGCGCGGTCAGGCCAAACTCCGCCACCAGAGCACGCACCTGCGACACGGCATCCGACAGCTCGCGCTTGCGCGCCTCACCGATTTGCTGTTCCAGGGCATCGCGTTGCTTGAGGAGTTCTTTGTAGCTGGTTGTCATGGTATGTTGAACTGCTGGGTGGACAAAGGAGGCCCCATTATAGGAATAATGGACAAACTTTGCCGGGTTTGGCAAAAAAATCGTGACAAGCCGTTGAAACAACACCCGATGCGAAAATCAATCCAGATGTCCAGGTAATCAGCCCGACGGATCGGGCTGGTCGATTTGCGCCAATACCCGGTCGATTCTCTTGCCCTCCAGGCCCAGCACCTCGAATATCCACCCGGCGCAGACAATGCGCTCGCCCACCGCCGGCAAATGGCCTGATTCGGCCATGAGCAATCCCGCCAGGGTGTTGTAACGGCCCCGCTCCTCGGCGGGTAACTCGCGAATATCCAGGCGCGCCTTGAGTTCGGTGACCGGCATCAGGCCGTCGAGCAGCCATGCGCCATCCTCGCGCTGCGTGGCCCAGGCGTCGGTGGCCGCACCGGGCTGGAGCTCCCCGGTGATCGCCTCCAGCAGGTCGCGCGGCGTCATGATGCCCTGCACCACGCCATATTCATCGACCACGAAGACCATGCGGCCGGAGCGTGCGCGGAACTGCCCGAGCAGCTCCATGCCGCTCAGGGTTTCGGGCAGGAAGGCCGCCGGCAGCGCATGCTGCTCGATGGGGCCGGGGGTCTGCACGCCCAATTCCAGCAGGCGCGCCACGCTGACCAGGCCCACCACCTCGTCGAGCGAACCGCGGCACACCGGGTACCAGGAATGGGCGCCATGCCCGCCACCGGTGCCCGCCCACTGCAGGGCCTCGGCCACGGAGAGCCGTGCCTCGAGCCACTGCACGTCCGCCCGGGGCACCATCAGCGAGGTCAGCGGCCGGTCATCGAGACGGAACACGTTGCGCACCATCTGGTGCTCATGGTGTTCGATCACGCCGGCATCGCGGCCCTCCTCCAGGCTCGCCACGATCTCTTCTTGCGTCACGGCACGGCCGGCGTTGTTGTCGATGCGCAGCAGGCCCAGCACGCCCTGGGTGGACAGCGCCAGCAGGCGCACGAAGGGCTTGGCCACCCGGGCCACGCCGGCCATGGGCCGCGCGACGAAGCGGGCCACGGTTTCGGGGTACAGCTGGCCGATGCGCTTGGGCACCAGTTCGCCGAAGACAATGGTGATGAAGGTGATGACCGTGACCACGAGCGCCGTGGCACTGATGGCGGCGGCCCGCTCGGGCGCCCCGAGCATCTGCAGCCAGCGCGCCAGGTCGTCGCTGAAGGCGGCCTCGCCGATGATGCCGTTGAGCATGCCGATGGAGGTGATGCCCACCTGCACCGACGACAGGAACTGGGTCGGGTTGTCGAGCAGGTCGAGCGAGGCCTGCGCTCCCTTGTCTCCCTCGGCCGCCAATGCCACCAGGCGCGACCTGCGGCTCGACGCCAGCGCCAGTTCGGACATGGCAAACACGCCGTTGAGCAGCGTGAGCAGCGCAATCAGCAGAAAATCCATGGTTCGACAAATGGGAACACGATGGCACTTTACTGCATAGGCGACATCCAGGGCTGCGACAGCGCCCTCGGACGCCTTCTGGACACGGTCGGTTTTTCCGCCAGCCGCGACACGGTCTACCTGCTCGGCGACCTGGTGAACCGGGGCCCCGAATCGGCGGCCGTGCTGCGCCGCTGCATGGCGGCAGGCGATGCGCTGCGGCCCCTGCTGGGCAACCACGATCTGCACCTGCTGGCGGCAGCATACGGGGCGCGCAAGCCCTCCCGCAAGGACACGCTGGCACCGGTGCTGGAGGCGCAGGACCGCGAGGCCCTGCTCGACTGGCTGCGCCAGCAGCCGCTGATGCGCACGCATGTCCACGCGGGGGAGCGCCTGGCCATGGTCCATGCCGGCCTGCTGCCGGCCTGGACGGTGGACGAGGCGCTGGCCCTGGCAGGCGAAGTGCAGGCCGTGCTGCGCGGCCCCGGGTTGCCGGACTTTCTGCACCAGATGTATGGCAATGGGCCGGACCGCTGGAACCCGGCTCTCACGGGTATGGACCGCCTGCGCACCATCGTCAATGCGATGACCCGGCTGCGCTTTTGCTCGCCCGCCGGGGTGATGGATTTCGAAAGCACCGAGAGCGCGGACACGCCACCCTCCGGCCTGATGCCCTGGTTCGACGTGCCGGGGCGGCAGGCCGCAGGCAACCTGGTGGCCTTTGGCCACTGGTCGACCCTGGGATTGCTGGACCGCAGCGACACCCTGGCGCTGGACACGGGCTGTGTCTGGGGTGGCTGCCTCTCTGCCATGCGCTTTGGCACCACGCTGGCGGACCGCGAACTGCTGCAGGTGCACTGCGAGCAAGCCCAAAAACCAGAGCGATAAAGCACCCCCTGAGTCGCTTCGCGCCTTCACCCCTCTCTCGACTCGCTGTGCGAGTCGGGAGGGGGACGCCCCCAGTGCGGCGGGGCGGCCCTTGCACGGGGGCACTGGCTTGGACCGCGCCGGTTATGTACCACGCGAGCAAAGCAACGCATTGCGCAGGTGAGGCCGGAAGGCCCCGCACAGGCCAGGGTCTCAGGAGGTGGCGGCGGCCTTGAACAGCGCCGCGACCTTGCGCTTGGGCTTGATGTTGGCCGACACGCTGCTGCGTGGGCCAGCCGAGCGCGAGGCCTCCCATGCCGGGGCGTTCTCACCGACGGGGCTGGCTTCGTAGGGTTTCTCGAAGAACGGATCGCGCGAGGCCACGGCGGGGCGGAAGCCCCGGTGCTGCTCGCGCCCTTCGCGGGACTCACGGCCACCGCGGTATTCACGGTCGCGCTCGCGGCGTGGGCCGGAGGGGATGCCGTCGCGGCCATCGCCGGTCTCGCCCGCTTCGCGCCAGGCACGGCGACCGTCGTTGATACGGCCGCGGGGCTGGTCTTCGTCGTACTCGATGGCTTCGAGTTCGATCTTCTTCTTGATCAGCTTCTCGATGTCGGCCACCAGGCGGGCATCGCTGCCCGAGACCAGGGTCACGGCCAGGCCCGAGGCGCCGGCGCGGCCGGTGCGGCCGATGCGGTGCACATAGTCTTCGGCGTTGAAGGGCACGTCGAAGTTGAACACCGCGGGCACGTCCTTGATGTCGAGGCCGCGCGCGGCCACGTCGGTACAGACCAGCAGGTCGACTTCGCCCTTCTTGAAGGCTTCCAGGGCTTTCAGGCGCTCGTCCTGGCTCTTGTCGCCATGCAGGGCCGCGGTCTTGAGGCCTTCGCGCTCCAGGCTGCGCGCCAGGCGGGCGCAGCCGAGCTTGCTGTTCACGAAGATGAAGGCCTGCTTGATGCTGCGGCTCTTGAGCACCTGGTGGATGGCGCGGCGCTTGTCGTCGTCATTGGCGCTGTAGAAGCGCTGCTCCACCGTGGAGGCCGTCTCGTTGGGGCGGGCCACCTCGATGGTGATGGGGTTCTGCAGGTAGCTGCTGGCCAGACGCTTGATCTCGGGCGAGAAGGTGGCCGAGAACAGCAGCGTGGTGCGCTGCTTGGGCAGGTAGGACAGGATGCGCTGCAGGTCGGGCAGGAAGCCGATGTCCAGCATGCGGTCGGCTTCGTCGAGCACCACGTACTCGACCTGGTTGAGCACCGCATTCTTGGCCTCGATGTGGTCGAGCAGGCGGCCTGGCGTGGCCACGAGCACTTCGACGCCCTTCTTGAGTTCCAGCGTCTGCGGCTTCATGTCCATGCCGCCGAACACCACGGTGCTGCGCAGCTTGGTGTGCTTGGCGTACAGGGCGATCTGCTGGGCCACCTGGTCGGCCAGCTCGCGCGTGGGCAGCAGCACCAGGGCACGCACGGGGTGGCGGGCCGGCGAGGTGGAGGTGTTCTCGTGCTTGAGCAGGCGCTGCAGCAGGGGCAGCGAAAACGCCGCCGTCTTGCCGGTGCCCGTCTGGGCGGCACCCATCACGTCCTGGCCGGTCAGCACCACGGGGATGGCCTGGGCCTGGATGGGCGTCATGGACTCGTAGCCCATTTCGGCCACGGCACGCGCCAGCGGCTCGGCCAGCGAAAGATTGGAAAAAGAACTTGTCATTTAGCCCTCTATTGTCGCACCGGCGGACCAAACACACCATGGGGGCGGCAGGCAAGGGTGAATCCACCGAGCCATGCCGCCAGCAGGCTGGATTCGTTGCTTTTATTTTGATAGCAATAAAGCAATAACCATCAAGCCGCAGATGGCAATTTTAGGGGCCGGGGCCCATGGGCAGGCCCTACTCCAGCACGGCGCGCAGCTGCCGCGTGGTCACGGCCAGGCGGCGCGCACCGATCTGGGCGATGTTGTTCATCACCGTGAGCGCGGCCTCGGGGTAGCGCCGGGCCCAGGCATCGAACTGTGCCCGCGACAGCCGCACCAGTTGCACCGGCCCCAGTTCGGCCCCGGCGCTGGCGGTGCGCGCGGCCCCATTGAGGAAGGCCATTTCCCCGAACGCCATGCCCGGCCCCACGGTGGCCAGGCGCAGGCCGCGCTCGGGCGGCCACTGGGTCACCAGGGTGATGTGGCCCGACTGCACGACGAGCAGGTCGCGGTCGGTATCCCCGGCGTTGAACACCACCCCATGGGCCGCCATGGGCAGCGCCTCGACCACCGCCTCCAGCGCCAGCCGGGCCTCGCTGGCCAGCCCCTCGCCGATTTCACCGAGCCTGTCCTGCTCGGGGTAGACCGGCCGTTCGTTCTCGGGCCGCTCGGCCAGGATGGCGGCCTCGGCCCATTCCAGGGCCCGGTCGCCGTCGGCAAAGCTGCGCACGCCAGGCCCCACGTGCTCGGCCGCCACACGGTCGAGCGCGGCCACGGCGCAGGCCACGCCCTGCTGCGCCAGGTCGCGCACCAGGGCGCGCAGCTGCGCCAGGGCCGTGCTGTCCCAGGCCGGAACGCGGCTCGCGTCCAGAATGACCCAGCGGTGGCGCGGCTGCAGCATCAGCCGCACCTGCTCGGCCAGGTGCGCTGCCACGCCGAAAGACATCACACCCTGCAGCTCGAACACCGCGACCTGGTTCATGCGCGGGGCCAGCCAGGTGTCCGAACCCGCCCGGCGCAGGCGGCGCGAGCGCAGTTGCCCGTCCAGCCGCACATGGCGCAGTACCTTGGAGGCCGAATCGCGCAGCAACACGAAGGTGGCCACCACCAGCCCGGCCACCAGGGCCCCCACACCGCCCATGACGGCAAACACCAGCGCCACCAGCCAGCTTTGCGCCCAGGTCACGCTGGAGCGGCGCGCATAGCCCGGCGACCACAGCAGGCCGGGCACCTGCATCAGCCCAGCCAGCACCAGCCCGCCCGCCAGGCAGGCCATGGGCACCCAGTGCAGCCACCAGGCCCCCGTGAGGGCCACGGCCAGCATGATGCCGGCATGCCAGCGCGGCGCGCTGGCCGAGGCGCCGGCCTGCGCCAGCACGATGCGCGAGCGCGAAGCACTGGTGGACGCCGGGATCATGCCCGCCAGGCCGCAAACCACGCCCAGCACGCTTTCGCGCCGCAGCGCCAGGTTGGGGTTGCCGCGCAGGCCGTGGTCGAGTTCCAGCTCCTGGTTGAAGACCAGGATCTCCAGGCTGTTGACCAGGGCCATCAGCAAGGCCAGCACCACCAGGGCCGAGCCGTGGCGGTGCGCCAGCTCCAGCCAGGGGATGCCCGTCCAGTCGGGCCACAGCGGTCCGGCAAAGGCACTCGGCACAACGGCCGGTGCGAACACATGGCCCATGCCCACACCCCACAGCCCCGCCACGGCCACGGCCAGCGCCACCAGCACCACGGCGCTGAGCAGGCCCGGCATGCGCGGCCAGCGCCGGCGCAGCAGCACCGCCAGGCCCACCACGGCCAGGGCGGCCACAGCATGCCAGGCGGTGCGCGCATCCCATTGCCACCCGGCGCCCGCACCCAGGCCATTGCGCAACTGGCCCACGACCATGGACAGGCCCACGCCCGCCGCAAAGCCATGGGTGACCGAGATCGGCAGAAAACGCGCCACCGAAGCCAGCCGCAGCACGCCCAGCAGCCACTGGAAGCCGAAGGCCAGCGCCACGGTGGCGCCGCTCACGGCCAGCACCTGGCGTGGCGAAAGGCCCAGCGAGCCCGCCGCACCGTGGGCCGTGGCCACCACGGCGGCAAAGAGCAGGGCCACCACGGTGGTCGGCGCATAGACGACGCCCGGGCGCGGCGCCAGCACGGTCAGCAGCAGGCCGGGCAAGGCAGCCGACCACAGGGCCAGGGCTGCCAGTGAATAGCCACCGGCCAGGGGCGCAAAGGCCAGCAGCCCCAGGCCCACCGCATGCGGTACCGTGACCGCCGCGGCGGACCAGGCGGCCGCCGCCCCCGAAGGCGGTGACGCCGCAGGCCCGGCGCCGGCCGTCTCCAGGCGAGCCGTGGGGGAAGACGGCTCAGGACCCATCACAGGCTGCGTGCGGAAAAGGTGTCGCAGCCCTTGACGCTGCCGTTCTGCAGGCCGTTGTTGAACCAGCGCTGGCGCTGGGCGCTGCTGCCGTGGGTGAAGCTCTCGGGCACCACCCGGCCACCGCCGGCGCGCTGCAGGGCGTCGTCGCCGATCTTGGCGGCGGCGTTCATGGCCTCCTCGACATCGCCCTGCTCCAGGATCTGGCGCGCATTCTGGGCATGGTGGGCCCACACGCCGGCAAAGCAGTCGGCCTGCAGCTCCAGGCGCACGGACAGGGCGTTGTACTCGGTCTGGCTCACGCGCCCGCGCATCTGGTCCACCTTGCCGCTGATGCCCAGCAAGTTCTGCACATGGTGGCCGACCTCGTGCGCGATCACGTAGGCCTGGGCGAAATCACCGGGCGCACCCAGGCGGTTCTTGAGCGTTTCGTAGAAGCCCAGGTCGATGTAGACCTTGCGGTCGGCCGGGCAGTAGAACGGACCCATGGCCGCCTGGCCCGCACCGCAGGCCGTGGGCGTGGAGCCGCGGAACAGCACCAGGCGCGGCTCCTGGTAGGTGCCGCCGCCCTGGCGGAACACGGCCTGCCACACGTCCTCGGTATCGGCGAGCACGGTGGAAACAAAGCGCGCCATGGTGTCGTCGGCCGGCGGGCGGTGGGCGGGCCCCGGGTGTTGCTGCTGCACCTGTGCAGGCGGACCACCACCGCTGAGCAGGCCCAGGATGGTCAGCGGGTTGATGCCCAGCACCCAGCCGCCCACCAGGGCGATGACGATGGTGCCGATGCCGATGCTGCGGCCCCCGAAAATGGGCGATCCGCCCCCTCCGCCCCCCTCGTCACGGCGGTCCTCGACGTTGTCGGACTCCCGGTTGCCTTCCCATTTCATCGCAGGTTCTCCAGCACCCCCTGAACGAATGGGGGCAATGGGCAGCATGTTACGCGCGCCCGGCCCTCCCGGGAGCCGGATGCAGGTAGGAAAGCAGCGCGCTACCATGCAGGGTTTCCGCCCCTGCCGCCACCGCCCTGCGCCCCATGCTGCCCCATCCCCACCACCTGCCCTCGGGCGCCAGCAACCCCGTCATCCTGCTCACGGGCTTCGACCCCTTTGGCGGCGACGCCGTCAACCCCAGCTGGCTGCTGGCCCAGGCGCTGCAGGGCCAGGCCATCGGCGGGTACACCGTGGTCTCGGCGCAGTTGCCCACCGTGTTCGGCCAGGCACTGGATCGCCTCGCCGCCCTGCACCGGCAATTGCGCCCGGCCCTCACCGTGTGCCTGGGCCAGGCCGGCGGCCGGGCCGCGCTGTCGATCGAGCGCATCGGCATCAATGTGGACGATGCCCGCATCCCCGACAACCGCGGCGCCCAGCCCATCGACCAGGCCATCGTGCCGGCCGGCCCGGCGGCCTACTTTGCCAGCCTGCCCATCAAGGCCATGCTGCGCGCCGTGCAGCGCGCAGGCGTGCCCTGCGAGGTATCGCAGACCGCCGGCACCTTCGTCTGCAACCACGTGCTCTACGGTCTCATGCACCTGCTGGCCACCGAGGGCGCGGCTGGCATGCGCGGCGGTTTCGTGCATGTGCCCTGGCTGCCGGGCCAGGGCACACCCAGCCTTCCCCTGCGCGATGCGGTGCGCGGCCTGCACCAGGCGCTGTGGGCGGCGGTACTGGCCCGCGAGGACATTGCCCTGGGCGCAGGCGCAACCCATTGAGGGCGAACACCCGGCCCCTGCCGGCGCGCGGGGCGCAAACACGGGCTTGACGGCTCCACCAGCGCGGGCGAACATTTCCCGGCAGGAAGCTGCCCACCACCATGACCCACCCCACCCGGTTCCGCGGCCAGAGCCTGCGCACCCAGATCTCCGTGGTGTTCGCAGTGCTGGTGATCGCCCTGGCGGCGACGATGTCGCTCGGCTTTGGCGAGCTCCTCAAGCTGCGCGTGCAGCGCGACGCCAGCCAGGCCCTGCACACCGTGGCCGACAACGCCAGCCGGCAACTGGCCCAGGGCCTGTTCGAGCGCAGCCGCGTGACCCAGGTGCTGGCCGATGCGCCAGGCATCTGGGAGCGTGGCCTGGACTCGGCCGAGGTGCGCCAGTTGCTGGCGCGCAGCCAGGCCATTGACCCGCACAGTCTGTGGATCGGCGTTGCCGACGCCCAGGGCGTGGTACGGGCTGCGACCAAGGGCCTGCTGGAAGGCGAGAGCGTGCGCGAGCGCCCCTGGTTCGTTGCCGGGCTGGCCCAGTTGCACGTGGGCGATGTGCACCCGGCCAAGCTGCTGGAGAAGCTGCTGCCGCCCAATGCCTCGGGCGAGCCCTACCGCTTCGTGGACTTTGCCGCCCCCATCCGCAGCGGGCAGACGACCGTGGGCGTGCTGGGCATGCATGGCAGCTGGGAATGGACGCGCGAGGTGCTGGAAAGCCTGGCCCTCATCGGCATCCAGGGCGCCTCGGTGGACCTGTTCGTCTTCGACCGCACGGGCAAGCTGATCTTCTCGCCACCCGAGTACCGCAGCCAGCTCGAGGCCGGCGGCCAGCGCCTGCCCGTGCCGCTGACCGTCGCCACGCGGGAATCGGGCACGCCGCCTGCCGCCGTGGTGGCGTGGGCCGATGGCAAGGACTACCTCACCGCCAGCGTGCGCATGGAGGCCCGCAACGCCCCCAGCGACCTGGGCTGGCACATCGTGGCGCGCGAGCGGGTGGAGGTAGCGTTCGCGGACGCCGACCGCGCGGTGCGCCTGGCCCTGGCGATCGGCCTGCTGGCCGCCGTGCTGGCGGCAGCCCTGGCCTGGATCGCAGCCCGCCGCCTGAGCGAGGACCTCTACGTCCTGGCCGATGCCGCGAGCCGCGTGGAATCGGGCAAGCCGGGGGCCACGATTCCGCTCGTCACCCACAACCGCGACGTGCACCAGCTGTCTTCGGCGCTGAGCAGCATGACCGAGCGCCTCATCGCAGCCCATGAAGCCATGGAGGACAAGGTGCGCCTGCGCACCCTGGAGCTGGAGGCCGCCAACCGCGCCCTGGACCTGCAGGCCCGAACCGATGCCCTCACCGGCCTGCTCAACCGCCGGGGCTTCGACAGCCGCATGGAGTTTGCGCTGGCCCTGGCACGCCGCAGCGGCCGGCCGCTGAGCCTGATCTCCGTGGACGTGGACCATTTCAAGCGCGTGAACGACAGCTTTGGGCACGAGGCGGGCGACGAGGTGCTGCGCCGCATGGCGCAGACACTGCAGCAGCGCCTGCGTGCATCCGACGTGATCGCCCGGCTGGGCGGGGAAGAGTTTGCAGTGGTGCTGCCCGACACCGACCTTGAAGGCGCGCGCGCCATTGCCCAATCCATCGTGGAGAGCATGGCGGCGCACGAGGACCCGCTGGTGGGGCGGATCACGGTGAGCGCCGGCATCTCCAGCCTGCGCGCGCAGCAGGACAGCGTGCACGAGATGCTGCGCCGCAGCGATGCGGCGCTCTACGAGGCCAAGGGCCAGGGGCGCAACAGGGTGTGTGTGGAGCCCGAGACCGGGCCGGCGCTGAAATAGTCGCCCAGCCGGTCCGCCAGCCCGGCGAGCTCGCTGTCGTGGTGCAAGCGCGCGATCGCCAGCTGCTCTCGTGCATAGGCCGGGTCGCCGAGCATCATGGCCGTGTTCACGCAGTGGCCGCGCTTGGCCATGTGCAGGATGAAGGCATCGAGCACCTCGCAGGGCCAGTAATGGATCTCGGCCTCGCCGGCGTGGGCGTCGGCCACGAGGGGCAGGTCGGCACCCGCCGTGGTGCGGGGTGCGGACGGTTCAACAACGGGGACCATGTTGGACTCCTTCACACGGGACCTGCGGGGTATCCGCAGGCATGCATCCATGCTAGAAAACTTACCAACACTTGCACTTCAGCCGAAGTGCATTGCCTTTGTAGGACAGCTCCAACAGGCCTTTGGTTCCCTGGCTCAGGCCTTGGGCAGGGTCACGCCCACCTGGCCCTGGTACTTGCCGCCACGGTCCTTGTAGGAGACTTCGCAGACGTCGTCTGGATCGCTTTCGAAGAACAGCACCTGCGCACAGCCCTCGCCTGCGTAGATGCGCGCGGGCAGCGGCGTGGTGTTGGAGAACTCCAGCGTCACATAGCCCTCCCACTCGGGCTCGAAGGGCGTGACGTTGACGATGATGCCGCAGCGCGCATAGGTGCTCTTGCCCAGGCAGATGGTGAGCACATTGCGCGGGATGCGGAAGTACTCGACCGTGCGCGCCAGCGCAAAGCTGTTGGGCGGGATGATGCAGCTGTCGCCGTGGAAATCGACGAAACTCTTCTCGTCGAAGTGCTTGGGGTCCACCACCGTGCTGTGGATGTTGGTGAACACCTTGAATTCGGGCGCACAGCGGATGTCGTAGCCGTAGCTGCTGGTGCCGTAGCTGATGATCTTGCGGCCTTCGGCCTCGCGCACCTGGCCGGGCTCGAAGGGCTCGATCATGCCGTGCTCAGCCGCCATGCGGCGGATCCATTTGTCGCTTTTGATGCTCATTGACTTCACTCCTGCCCGCATTTTAGGAGTTTGCCGCGGCGCCACGGCCCTGACACCCATGTTATGCATGCTTCTTGCTATAGCCGAAAGCTCCCCCTTCTTCTTCCAATGCCATGCAGCCCACCTCCCTTCAAGCCCTGACCTCCCTGGCCCTCGCCACAGTCCTGCTGGCCTGCAGCGCCGCGCGGGCCCAGCTGGCGAGCGAGTCCCCCGCCGCCAGGCAGGCGCAGGACGCCTGCCGCACCGAGGTCTCCAAATTCGAGGAAGCCATAGGCTTCGTGCGCCGCTCGCAAGGCAACCAGGCGGCTGCCGAACTCAAGGAAAAGCTGCTGCCCGCCAAGGTGGAGAGCGACATCCTTTTCAAGGACGGTTACTGCGGCCTGGCGCGCTACATCCGCGAGAAGAAGCTTCGATGAAGCCCCTTGAGAATCCGGCCCTCAAGCGGTGAGCGCGGTGCTGCCAGCGCCGAGCAGACTTTCCAGATCGGCCACAGGCACGGGACGACCCATGAGGTAGCCCTGGAAGAACTGGCAGCCGTGCAGGGCCAGGAAGTCCTTTTGCGCCTGGGTCTCCACGCCCTCGGCGATCACATCGAGCTCCAGGTTGCGCGCCATGCCGATGATGGTCTGCACGATCACGTCGTCGGTGTGCTTGACGCCCAGGTTGCGCACGAAGGACTGGTCGATCTTGAGCTGGTCCAGCGGTAGCCGGGTGAGGTAGGCCAGCGAGGAATAGCCGGTACCGAAATCGTCCACCGAGAAGCGCACCCCCTTGGTCTTGAGCAGGCCCATCTTGGCGATGGTGTCGTCCACATTGTCGAGCACCAGGGACTCGGTGAGCTCGAGCTTGAGCAGGTGGGGCCGGGCCCCGGTTTCGCGCAGCACCTCCACCACCCGGGCCACGAAATCGCGCTGGCGGAACTGGCGCGCGCTGACGTTGACCGACAACTGCACATGCCGGTAGCGCGCATCGCCCTGCCACGCGGCCAGTTGCTCGCAGGCGGTGCGCAGCACCCAGTGGCCCATGGGCACGATGAGCTCGCTCTCCTCGGCCACGCCGATGAAGTGGCCCGGGGTGAGCAGTCCACGCTCGGGATGGCGCCAGCGGATCAGCGCCTCGGCCCCGACCATGCGGCCGTCGAGGTGGAACTGGGGCTGGTAGTGCAGCACAAACTGGCGCCCCGTGAGGGCCAGCTGCAGGTCGCTCTCCAGCTGGGCACGCTGGCTGATCGCGATCTGCATCTGCGGATCGAAGAAGCACAGCGCATTGCGGCCCTGCGACTTGACCTGGTACATGGCGATGTCGGCCTGCTTGAGCAGGTCCACCGAAGGCTGCATGGCGCCGCCCATCAGCGTGGCTCCGATGCTCGGGGTGCTGTGGTAGGTGTGGGTGCCCAGCGTGTAGGGCTGGTTGAGCTTGCGCAGGATCTTCTGGCCCACCCGGCGGGCATAGGCGGCCGCCTCGCTGCTGTGCTCCGACAGGTCGCTGAGCATCACCACGAACTCGTCCCCGCCCAGGCGGGCCACCGTGTCCTCGCGCCGCACGCAGGTCTTCAGGCGCTGCGCCACCTGGCGCAGCAGCATGTCGCCGACCTCGTGGCCCAGGGTGTCATTGAGGGTCTTGAAATGGTCCAGGTCCAGGAACAGCAGCGCGCCATGCTGGCCGCTGCGCACGCTGGCGGCCGTGGCCTGCTGCATGCGGTCCATCAGCAAGCGCCGGTTGGGCAGGTTGGTCAGGGGGTCGAAGAAGGCCAGGCTCTCGATCTCGGCACTGGCCTGGCGCAGCGCGGTCACGTCGTGGTAGGTGATGACCAGCCCCGACTCGGGCGTCATCCGCTCGGTGATCTGGATCACGCGGCCATCGGGCAGCGATTGTTCGTGCGGCCCCTGGGGCTGTGCCTGCAGCGCCAGGCGGTGCTCTATCCACAAGGCACGCTCCGCATCGGAGGCATGCGGCAAATGGTGCCGGGCCTTTTCTTCGAGCACCTTGCGGAACGACACCTGGGGCGCCAGCATGGGCTGGAGCCAGGGGAAGATCTCCTCGAAGCGCCGGTTCCACTGCACCACGCGCTGCATGCCGTCGAGCAGCACGAAGCCGCTGACCATGGATTCGAGCGCCTGGTCCAGCGTGGCCTTGCTCTGGGCAATGGCCAGGCGGGCCTGCGTCATGCGGTCGATATAGCGCAGGGCAAACCCGCCCGCTGCCAGGATCATGGCCAGGAAGGCCAGCGCGGTGAGGGCCACGGCATTGCGCTCGGTGCGCCAGGAAGCCAGGGCGTCGCGCTGTGGGATGCTGGCCGAGATGCGCAGGTCCTGGTACAGGATGGGACGGTACACCACCAGCGCGACCTCGCCGCTCAGGCGCGCCGGGGCGCGCCAGTGCGGCCCGCTGTCGTCCAGGGTGTCGAGCGGCGGCGACAGGGTGTGGGTGACGGCGTCCTCACGGCCGGGCACGCTCAGCAGCATCTGCCCACCCGCGCGCTCCAGCGTGACCTGCAGGCCGCTGATGTCCACCCCCTGCACCAGCACCGAGCTGAGCGAGGTCACAGGCAATTCGGCCAGCGCCACCACACGCGAGCTGTCGGCCATCTTGAGATGGCGCGCAAAGTACAGAACCTTCTCGGCGCTGGCGAAACTCACCACGGGCTGGCTGACCATGAGGGTGGAAACCGGCTGGTTCAGCACCTCGTCGAGGAAGCCCGCCGGCAGGTCCAGCGCCAGCCGGCTGCCCGCTGCGTCCGAGGATGCGATCACCTTGCTCTGGGCATCCACCAGGGCCACATAGCGCACCATGAGGTTCTGGCGCGCCGAGCTGCGCAGGCGCTGGCTGGCACTGTCGGAGTCGATCCAGTCGACCATGGCGGTCGACAGGCCCAATAACTCATCCATGCTGGCCAGCAGCACATCCACCGAGAGCAGCGAACGGTTGAGCGCCGCCTCGGCTCCCGCCACGAAACGCGTGGCCTGCGTGGCGCTGTCGGCCAGTGCCACCTGGCGTGCATTCCAGACCAGCGTGGCGGCCACCAGGGCCACCGACGCGAGGAAGAAGGCAACCGCCCCCGAGACGTAGATCTTGATGCGCGCTGGCGAGGATGGGTTCATTTGCCAGGCGCCGCGGCCAGGCCGCGCACGGGCCCGATGGTTCGGTTCCAGATGTCCGCGCAACGCGGGCCGCAGCGCTGCACCCAGCGCGGCAGCACCGTGGAGGCCAGGATCTCGCGGCGGCTCTTCTCGTCCTGCTCCGACACGGGCACGACGACCATGTTGCCCTTGCGCCCCCCGGTGCAGTTGGCCGCTCCGCGGTTGCAGGCCATGCCATCGGCCGTCTCGCGCTCGGCCTCCTCCCAGATGGCAGCCTCCAGCCGCGGCAGCTCGCGGCGCAGCAAGGCGCGCAGATCCGGGGGCAAGGCCTCCCAGGCTGCCTGGTTGGCGGCAAACACCGCCAGGCCCCAATTCACCGGCAGCGCGTGCAGGTGGGAGGTCATGGTGTGCAGGCCCAGCGTGTTGCCCGACATGGTGCCGGTGATCGCGCACTCGGTGTTGCCGGCAGACAGGCTGGTCACGATCTGCGCAAAGCCGGTGAGGACGGGAACGCCGCCCAGCGCCCCGACGAAATCGGCCTGACTGGACGAGGAGACGCGGATGCGCCGGCCCGACAGGTCGGCCAGGTTGCGCAAGGGCTTCTTGCAGAAGACCACCTGGGCCGGGTAGACATAGATGGCCAGGGCCTCCACCCCATGCTGGTCGCGCAGCGCTTTCTCCAGGTAGGGGCGAAAAGCCGCGACCGTGGTCTTGAGCGTGGCGATGTCGGGGTTCAGGCCCGCCAGGTCGGGCGCGGTGTACTCCGGGTACTGGGCGGAGAAGGAGCTCATGAGCGTGGTGCCAAAGGGCACCACCCCGAGCTGCAGCAGGCGCAGCATTTCGCCCCCGGGCACGCCGGCGCGGTCGAAGGGCACGATCTCGGCGTCGAACTTGCCGCCACTCAGGCGTGCCAGTTCCTTGCTCCAGAAAGGCTCTTCCTGCCGTGTGTACTGGTTGATACCGGCCAGCCCTCCCACGATGCGCAGCTTGTAGGGCACGGCGGCCTTGGCGCCCGGCCCGACCCCCGCGGCATGGGCCCAGGCCGCACCGCTGCCGCACGCCCACAGGCCGAGTCCCAGCAGGGCCAGCGCGGCGAATCGGTTCGTCAGGACACGGGACAGGTTCATGGCGATGGTATCTCCAGCCTCATTGTTCGTCCTAGATTCCCAAAGTATGGGAAAAATGTGCGCAAAACACAACGGACCCTGGCAGGGCCATCAGCCCATTGTGCCTTGGCACCCCCCACCCCAAACCGGGAAAACACGCAGAAAAGCCCCCTGCAGCCCCCTGGACGCCCTTCATTCCAGCGACCTTGAGGGATATCAAGGCCCTGCATGCCGCAGCCGAGGGCGTGTACCTACCCGCGCGGACAGTGCCGATGCGGGCAGCCCAGGCCCCTACCGCTCAGAACGTTCCCTGGTACGCGCCCCCGTCCGCCAGCACATTCTGGCCGGTCATGTAGGCTGCCTGCATGCTGCACAGAAAGGCGCAGATGGCGCCGAATTCCTCGGCCGTACCATAGCGGCCGGCCGGGATCTGGGCCTGCTGCGCCCGGCGGAACTCTTCCACGCTGACGCCGGCCTTGGCCGCCCCCGAACCGATGGTGCCGGCCAGCCGGTCGGTATCGAACTTGCCCGGCAGCAGGTTGTTGATGGTCACGCCACCGGCCGCGAGCTTGCTGCGCGCGACACCGGCGACAAAGCCCGTGAGCCCGCTGCGCGCGCCGTTGGACAGGCCCAGGATGTCGATCGGCGCCTTCACCGCACTGGAGGTGATGTTGACGATGCGGCCGAAGCCGCGCTCTGCCATGCCGTCCACCGTGGCCTTGATGAGCTCGATGGGGGTGAGCATGTTGGCATCCACCGCCTTGATCCAGGCGTCGCGGTCCCAGTTGCGGAAATCGCCGGGAGGGGGCCCGCCCGCATTCGTGACCACGATGTCAAAGGCGTGCCCGGGGCCACCGGCCGCCGAGAACACGGCAGCGCGCCCCTCGGGGGTGGTGATGTCGGCCGCCACCGCCAAGACCTGCACCTTGCCGGCGGCACCCTGTGCCTGCAGGCGCGACGCGGCCTGGGCCAGCACGTCGGCATTGCGGGCATTGATGACGACGTGGACGCCTTCGTTCACCAGCGCCTGGGCACAGCCAAAGCCCAAGCCCTTGCTCGCACCACACACCAACGCCCACTTGCCTGCAATACCCAGATCCATGTCCAACTCCGTGATTCATCGGGAAGCGCACACCGCACTCCCCCTGCGCCAAATCATAAGTGGACTTGGGCAGCCCTGCCCACGGCGGGGCACTGCCCTGCCCCAGGGCCGTTCAGGCCACCACCCTGCGGGCGGGGCGGGTGAAGACAAAGATGCCCGCGACCACCAGGGCCGTGCCGCACGCCACCCAGACCGTGAAGGGCTCCCCGAGGATCCAGATCCCCATGAGGATGGTGGACAGGGGCCCCACCATGCCGATCTGTGCCGCCATGCCCGCGCCGATGCGCTCGATCGCCATCATCACCATGAGCACCGGCACGGCCGTGCACAGTGTGGCGTTGAGCACCGACAGCCAGACCACTTCGGGCGCGACGATGGCCGCCGAAAGCGGCCTGAGCACCACGAACTGCAGCAGGCAGCACAGGCAGGCCACGGTGGTGGCCAGGCCCACCAGGCGCAAGGCGCCGATGCGCTGCACCATCTCGCCGCTATAAACCAGGTAGATGGCGTAGCTCACCGCGCTCAGGAACACCAGCAGCGCCCCCAGGGCCACATTGCTGCCCTGCAGGTTGGCCTCGTGGCCGAAGACCAGCACCACGCCGCTGTAGCTCACCAGCATGCCCAGGGCCTGGCCCCAGCGGATGCCGCGCCGGTAGAGCACCCAGCCAAGCATCATCACCAGCGTGGGGTTGAGGTAGAGGATCAGGCGCTCCAGGCTGGCACTGATGTAGGCCAGGCCGGCGAAATCGAGAAAGCTCGCCAGGTAGTAGCCCGTGATGCCCAGTCCCACGATGCCCAGCCAGTCCTTGCGCGACAGCGGCGGCTTGCCCCGACTGGCCCACCAGCCCATGGCGGCGAAGATGGGCAGCGCAAACAGCATGCGGTACATGATGAGCGTGACCGCATCGACGCCGTAGCGGTAGGCCAGCTTGACGATGATGGCCTTGCCGCTGAAGGCGATGGAACCGAACAGGGCGAGCAGGAAGCCCGAGGCGAGGTGTTGGCTGCCGGCCTTGGCGGCCGATGGTGGCTGGGGGTTCGACAAAGGCTTCTCTCGCGCCGACGGTCGGACCCCTGCGGTCTGCAGACGCCCCCGGGCAGCCCGCCAGTGTGGCACGGGAGCAATAACCCGCGCCATCGGTCCTGCGTGCGTGGGCCACCGCCATCGGCGATGGCCGCGCGCGCGCTCCGCGGTCAGTGCTTGCGAAAGATCGTGTGGTGCAGCCGGCGCAGCGACCACCACACGCCCACGGCCACCAGCGGAATCGCCAGGGCCGCCGTGGTCTCGGCCGACAGGGGCCAGCCGATCTTCTGCGCGCCCTTGGCCAGGTAGCTCACCAGGCCCACGATGTAGTAGGTGATGGCCGCCACCGAGAGGCCCTCCACCGTGGACTGCATCTTGAGCTGCAGGTCCTGGCGGTGGTTCATGGTGGCCAGCAGCGCCTGGCTGCTTTGCTGCTGCTCGATCTCCACGCGCGTGCGCAGCAGGTTGCTCATGCGCGAGACGCGCTGCGACAGCGCATCCTGGCGCCGGGCCGCCCACTCGCAGGTGCTGCGGGCCGGGGTCAGGCGCCGGTCCATGAACTCGCGGATGGTCTGCATGCCCGCCAGGCGCGATTCGGCCACGTCCTGTATGCGCCGGTCCAGCAGTTCGAAGTAGGCGCTGCTGGCCGAAAAGCGCGAATGCGTGGCCGCATACTGGCTTTCCACCTGCCCGGCCAGCCGCGTCAACCGGTCGAGCAGCACGGGTTCGGAATCGCGGTTGGCCGTGCGGATGGCATCGGCCAGTTCAGCCAGCTCGCGCTCGGCAAAGGCCAGCACGCTGGCAGCTTCGCGTGCCGCGGGCAGGCCCAGCAGCGCCGCCATGCGGTAGGTCTCGATCTCCAGCAGGCGCTGCACCAGCCGGCCCAGGCGCCGTGGCGTCATGCCCCCGGCCAGCAGCACCATGCGCGAGAAGCCGTCGGCATGGATCGCAAAGTCGGTGTACACCTCGCCATGGCCATCGGCCACGGTGGAGGCGACCAGCGTGTCCTCGTGCAGCACATGCTTGACCAGCGAGCCCGAACCAAAGGTGTGTGTGGGCAGCACCCAGAGGTTCAGGCTGCACAGGCACTGGCCGGGCAGGGCTGCCAGCCACTCCTGGGGCACGGTCTCGGTGGCACCCACGGGGTCGCGGTCGCCAAAGGCGTCTACCTGCGCCGGCACCATGAAGGTCCAGGTGACGAACTCCGTGTGCAGTTCCCAGCGCATGCGAAACGCTCCCAGGTCCATGCGCAGGTGGGTGGTATGGGCATCGGGCAGGGCCAGGTGGTGGTTGCGCAGCAACGCGGCCACATGGGCCCGGCTGGCCTCACGCCCCGCTGCATCGGCCAGCATCACGATGTGGGCGATGGCCAGCGGTGCCGCCATGGCCTCGGGCGGGCGGGCATGGATCTCGTTGTGCAGCAGGGCCCGGTGCGGGTGCTGCTGGAAGCTGGTGGGTGTGGGCATGCGCTGGATCAAGAAGCGGTCATGCCATTGTGTACTGCGCCCCTGCCAAGCCCACACCGCGGACTCGCCAAAAAACAACGGCGCCCGAAGGCGCCGTTGCGGGGAGGTCAGGGACCGCCGAGGGATCAGTCCTCGACGAAGGCCTCTTCACGCTTGCTCTTCACCGCAGGGAGCAGCACGATGATCAGCAGCAGGGCGGCGGCAGCCAGCAGGCCGGCCGACAGCGGACGCGTGACGAACACGCTCCAGTCGCCGCGCGACAGCAGCAGGGCTCGGCGCAGGTTCTCTTCCATCATCGGGCCCAGGATGAAGCCCAGCAGCAGGGGCGCAGGTTCGGTGCCCAGCTTGTGGAAGATGTAGCCCACCAGACCGAAGGCACCCACCATCCAGATGTCGAAGGTGTTGTTGTTGGTCGAGTACACACCGACCGCGCAGAACAGCACGATGGAGGGGTACAGCCAGCGGTAAGGCACGGTGAGCAGCTTGATCCAGATGCCGATCAGCGGCAGGTTCAGGATCACCAGCATCGCATTGCCGATCCACATCGAGGCGATCAGGCCCCAAAACAGCTCGGGGTTGCTCGTCATCACCTGGGGACCAGGCTGGATGTTGTGGATGGTCATGGCACCGACCATCAGCGCCATCACGGCGTTGGGAGGAATACCCAGCGTCAGCAGCGGGATGAACGAGGTCTGCGAACCGGCGTTGTTGGCCGACTCGGGCGACGCCACGCCGCGGATGTTGCCCTGGCCGAACGGCACTTCGCCGGGCTTGAGCTTGGTCTTCTTCTCGATCGTGTAGGCAGCGAAGGCCGCCAGCAGCGCACCGCCACCCGGCAGGATACCGAGGGCAGCACCCAGGGCCGTACCGCGCAGCACGGCGGGGATCATGCGCTTGAAGTCTTCCTTGGTGGGGAACAGGCCCTCGACCTTGGCAGTGAACACTTCGCGCTCGTCGTCGGGGCGCGAGAGGTTGGCAATGATTTCGCCGTAACCGAACACACCCATGGCGATGGTCACGAAGCCGATGCCATCGGTCAGTTCAGGGATGTCGAAGCTGAAGCGGGCCACGCCCGAGTTCACGTCGGTACCCACCAGACCCATGAGCAGACCCAGCACGATCATGCCCACGGCCTTGAGCAGCGAGCCCGAGGCCAGCACCACGGCACCGATCAGGCCCAGCACCATCAGCGAGAAGTATTCGGCAGGGCCGAACTTGAAGGCCACTTCGGTCAGCGGAGGCGCGAAGGCCGCCAGGATCAGCGTGCCCACGCAACCGGCGAAGAACGAACCCAGCCCGGCCGCCGCAAGCGCCGGCCCCGCTCGGCCCTTGCGCGCCATCTGGTAGCCGTCGATCACGGTCACCACCGAGGACGATTCACCCGGCAGGTTGACCAGGATGGCGGTGGTGGAGCCACCGTACTGTGCGCCGTAGTAGATACCGGCCAGCATGATCAGCGCCGCCACGGGGGGCAGGGCGTAGGTGGCAGGCAGCAGCATGGCGATGGTGGCCACGGGGCCGATGCCAGGCAACACGCCGATCAGCGTACCCAAGAGGCAGCCGATGAAACAGTAGATGAGGTTCTGGAACGTGAACGCTACGCCGAAGCCCAGCGACAGGTTGTTGATCAATTCCATGGTGTGGATGCTCCTGGCTTAACCGGAAATGAAACTGGGCCACACCGGGAACTGCAGCTTCAGCGCCCAGACGAATGCCACGTAGCTGCCGACCGCGAGCACGGTGGCGAGCACGAACACATCGCGTGCCTTGAACTCGTTGCCGGCCAGGCTGGAGATGAAGGTCAGCGCGTAGATGCCGACGATCAGACCCATGGCCGGAATCCCCAGGCTGGGCAGGCCGCCCAGCAGGATGCCGAAGGCGAAGTTGGCAGCGAGGATGAAGAACAGCGGCTTCCAGGCCCACTTGCCGATCTTGTCACCGTCCACCGTCTCGACGGTGGTGGCCTTGAAGGTGATCACGGCACCGATGATGGCCAGCAGAATGCCCAGCAGCAGCGGGAAGTAGCCAGGACCCATGCGGGCACCGTTGCCGACGTTGTAGGTGGTGGCTCCCCACGCGAACGCGACACCGACACCCATGAACATGAGGCCAGAGAAAAAGTCTTTCTGACTTTTGATTTGCACGATATGTCTCCTATGCGGATTTCACGACCGTGCGATTGTGGGGGCAGCCAAGGCCCCGCTGGATGTGGATTCCACCTACACCCGGTAACACTCGGGACTGCGCGTTTTCCCTATGTACGGGGCCTGCAAATCAGTCCATAGGAGGCGTTGCAGACATCACCTCCTCGATGGTGGTGATGCCCTCGGCCACGCGCAGGGCGCCGGCCAGGCGCAGGGGCCGCATGCCGTCGGCAATGGCCTGGCGGCGCAGCGCTTCCATCGACGGCGCCGTGGTGACCTTGTCCTTGAGGGCCTCGCTCACCGTGAGCAGTTCGTACAACCCCATGCGCCCCTGGAAGCCGGTCATGCGGCAGTCCACGCAGCCCACGGCCTTGTAGGGCTGGTAGCCGCCGCTGAGCTTCCAGGGCTTGATGAAGGCACTGAGCGCTTCGCGGTCGGCCGACTCGTCCTTTTGCTTGCACTGCTTGCAGAAGGTACGCACCAGGCGCTGCGCGAGCACCCCGAGCAGCGTGGCATTGATCAGGTAGGAGGGTACGCCCAGTTCCATCATGCGGGTGATGGCCGAGGGCGCATCGTTGGTGTGCAGCGTGGAGAACACCAGGTGGCCCGTGAGCGCGGCCTGGATGGCCATCTCGGCCGTCTCCAGGTCGCGGATTTCGCCGACCATGATGATGTCCGGGTCCTGGCGCATCAGCGCGCGCAGGCCCTCGGCAAAATTGAAGTCGAGCTGCGGCTGCACCTGGGTCTGGTTGAAGCTCGGCTCGATCATTTCGATCGGGTCCTCCACCGTGCTCACGTTGACCTCTTCCGTGGCCACGCGCTTGAGCGTGGAGTAGAGCGTGGTGGTCTTGCCCGAGCCCGTGGGCCCGGTCACCAGGATGATGCCGTGCGGGCGCTTGACCAACGACTCCCAGCGCGTGGCGTCGTGCTGCGCAAACCCCAGGGCATCGAGGTCCTTGACGGTGTTGTCGGGGTCGAAGATCCGCATCACCATCTTCTCGCCGAAGGCCGTGGGCAGCGTGGACAGGCGCATTTCCACCTCGTCGCCGCGCTGGTTGCGGGTCTTGATGCGGCCGTCCTGCGGGCGGCGCTTTTCCACCACGTCGATGCGGCCCAGCAGCTTGATGCGCGAGATCATGGCGTTGTGCACGCCCATGGGCATCTGGTAGACCGGGTGCAGCACGCCGTCGATGCGAAAGCGGATCACGCCCTGCTCGCGCCGCGGCTCCAGGTGGATGTCGCTCGCGCGCTGGTCGAAGGCGTATTGCCAGAGCCAGTCCACCACCTTGACCACGCCCTGGTCGTTGGCGTCGAGCTGCTTGTTGCTGCGCCCCAGCTCGACCAACTGCTCGAAGCTGCTGCCGCCCGATGCGCCCCCGGCCTTCTGCGCTGCGCGCACGGATTTGGCCAGGGCGAAGAACTCGGCCGTGAAGCGGTGGATGTCCTGCGGGTTGGCCACCACGCGGCGCACCGTGCGGCGCGCCTGGCGCTCGACCTCGGCCACCCAGTCGTCGACGAAGGGCTCGGCCGTGGCCACCACCACCTCCTTGGCCGTCACCTGCACCGGCAGCACCTTGTGGCGCTCGGCATAGGTGGCGCTCATGGTGTCGGCCACCCGGCCCACGTCGACCCTGAGCGGGTCGATGCGCATGTACGGCAGGCCGGCGCGCTGCGCCAGGTACTCGGTGAGCAGCTCGATGTCCAGCGGCTTGCCATCGGAGGCGCGCGTCATGGCCACTGCGGCCAGCCGGACCAGCGCCGGCTGCGAACTTTCGGCCTGCGAGCAGCGGGCAATGGTGCGCTGCGCCTCCTCATGGGAGATCACGCCGTCGGCGCTCAGCCACTCGACCATGCGGCGCCAGTCCACGGGGCCGATGTGGTTGACCGGTTTGATGGCCGCCTTGGCGGTGGGAACGGGGGGCGTGAGGGTGGTGCTCATGACTGCAGCCTATCAAAGAAGGTGGACGGGCAGGATGAAAACGGGGCGGGGTGATTCAGGCGACAGGCTTGAACACCCGCAGCCATTTGGGGGCCGGCAGGTCCCAGCGGGCCTGGATGGCTTCGGCACGGGCCAGCAGCTCGGCGCGCTTGGGGCGCGTCGGGGTGCGCTGGGCCAGCACCACGGTGTTGCCTTCGCGCGTGGGCTTGAAGGCCCACAGCGCGTCTTCGCCAAAGGCGCTGGCCATGCTTTGGAGGCTCTTTTCGTAGCTGGAGGAGCGGCCGAACAGGTTCACGGTCATGCTGCCGTCCTCGGACAGCAGGGCCCGGCAGTCGGCGTAGAAGTCGGGGCTGTCGAGCACGGGCGCGGCCGCGTCGTGGTCGTACAGGTCCACGGCGAGCGCATCGACGGTGCCCAGCCACATGGGGTTCTGGATCTCCTTGGCCGCATCGGCCAGCACCACGCGCAGCTTGGGGCCGTCGGGCGGCAGCTTGAACCACTGGCGGCACACGGCCACCACCTGCGGGTTGAGTTCGATGGCCGTGGCGCACAGGCGCAGCTTCTTGTGGCAGAACTTGGTGATGGCGCCCGCCCCCAGGCCCAATTGCATGGCGTGGCGCTTGCCCACGGAGGCCGGCTCGACGAAGAGCAGCCAGGCCATCATGCGCTGCACATATTCGAGCTCCAGCGCAAAGGGTTCATCCACGCGCATGGAGCCCTGGATCCAGGGCGTGCCCAGGTGCAGGTGGCGCACTTCGCCATCGTCGGAGACGCTGACTTCGGGCAGTTCGGCGGTGCTGGTCTTCTTGCGGGTCATTCAGGTCAATCGGTAGCGGGCCATCAGTTCGGCCCACGCGTTCAGTTTGCGCTCGAAGCTCCACGAGGCATTGGCCGGGCTGGTGGAAGGCAGTTTGTGCACCGGCACGCCCAGGGCGGCGGTGCGTGCCGCGTGCTTGAAGCTTTCACCCCCATTGTGGGCGATGGCGGCCAGGCGCGGCGCCACGGCGCGCAGCGCAGCAAAATCATTCACCACGGCATGGCGGATGTCGGCGTCCAGGCTGCCCTCACGCTCGCAGCTGGCATACACGTCCCACAGGCCCAGGCCGCGCGCCAGCAGCCATTCGCAGCGCTCGGCATAGCTGGCGGGCCCGGGTAGGGGGTGCTGCGGCCAGAGGGCCTGCAGGATGCGCCAGAAGTGGTTCTGCGGGTGGCCATAGTACTGCTGCGAGCGCAGCGAGGCCGCTCCGGGGAAGCTGCCCAGCACCAGCACGACGGTGCGGGCGGAAACCACGGCCGGCAGTCCGACCAGCCGGGGGGCAGGGTCGTCCAGTGGCGGGGCGGTGGCGATGGCGATGGCGATGGCGGGCATGCAGCAATGGTCCAGGGCCGGGGCACCCGGCTTATCACTATCAAATATATAGCTAAAAACCGAGAGCGACGGTCAAGAATCGGTAAAAGAGGGTGACGGCCCCTGCGGAACCCCCAGAAGGGGCGCCAGGCGCGGCAGGGCCGCCAGCGCATTGGCGCTGGAGGCCTCGGCCAGTGCCTGCACCGGCATGCCGCGCAGCCCGGCCACCACCTCGCCGATGCGCGGCAGCTCGCCCGGGGTGTTGCGCCCCTGGGGCCGGCCCGCCTCGCGCTCGGCGGCGGTGGTGTAGAGCCAGTGCGGCGGGATGTCCGGAGAGTCGGTCTCCATCACCAGGCAGCCAAGCGGCAACTCGGTGGCCAGGCGGCGCAGCTGCAGGGCACGGTCATAGGTGACCGCTCCGCCGAACCCCAGCTTGAAGCCCAGGTCCACGAAGGCCTGGGCCTGCTGCGCGCTGCCATTGAAGGCATGGGCGATGCCCGACAGGCCCGGGACCTCGCGCAGGCCCTTGAGCAGCTTGTCGGCCGAGCGGCGCACGTGCAGGAGCACCGGCAGCCCGAAGCGCCGTGCCAGCTTGAGCTGCTCGCGGTAGAAATGCGCCTGCCGGTCCGGGTCGAGCCCCGGCACGAAGTAGTCGAGGCCGATTTCGCCCACGGCGACCAGGCGCGGGTCGTCGCGGTGCTGCGCCAGGGCCTGGGCCAGATGCGCCAGGTCCTCGTCGGCCGCTGTGGCGGTGCACAGGGGGTGGATTCCCAGGGCGTAGCTGTCCCCATGTTGGTGCGCCAGCCGGCGCACATCGTCCCAGTTGGAGCGCTGCACCGCCGGCAGTACGCAGTGCGCCACGCCGGCTGCACGCGCCTGCGCGCGCACGGCATCCACATCGGGCGCCAGCTCGGGGGCATCGAGGTGGCAATGGGTGTCTATCCAGAAGCTCATGCGAACATGATGCACGATGATGTCCCGGGGGATGCACAAGGGCGCGATCCGTGCTACTGTGAAACCATGCACCGCGCCAAGGTGTACCGGAAGGTGACAGGATGCCCAGACCCACTGTCTACAGCAGCTCCCGCCCTGCCCGCCGCCCGTCCGGGGCCGCGGACCCGGGCGGCGCCGCGCCGTTGGAACCGGTTGCCCAGGCGGCGCCTGCCCCGGAACAGCCCGCCGCCAGGCCCCAGGCGGTCAGCCTTTCGCGCCGCAGCCTCCATGCCCTGTGGGCGGCCCTGCTGTTGCTGGCCGCCCTGCTGGTCGCCAGTGTGTGGCTGAACCAGCGCGCCACGCCACGCAAGCTCACCCAGGAAGACATCGACAAGGCGGTGTTGCGCACCCTGGAGACCACCACCCTGCCCTCGGCGGCGGCACGCGCCGTGGAAACCATCGCCCCCTCGGTGGTGCGCGTGGTGGGCTTCGGGCGCAGCAAGAACGGCAAGGAAGAGGTGGAGCGCGGCGTGGGCACGGGTGTGGTGATCGTCGACAAGGGCGTGATCCTCACCAACCTGCACGTGGTGGCGGGCTCCGACCGCATCCAGCTGACCTTCCACGACGGGCTGCAGACCACGGCCACCATCACCGGCGTGCAGCCCGAGAACGACCTGGCCGTGCTCCAGGCCCACAAGGTGCCCGACGACCTGGAAGCCGCCTCCCTGCGCTCCACCAACGACCTGCGCCCGGGAGACCAGGTCGCCGTGGTGGGTTTTCCCTTCGGCATCGGGCCCTCGGCCTCGGCCGGCGTGATCTCGGGCCTGGGGCGCCAGTTCACCTCGCCCGAGGGCAAGCGCGAGCTCGGTAACCTGATCCAGTTCGACGCGGCGGCCAACCCCGGCAACTCGGGCGGCCCGCTGGTCACCATGGACGGCGAGGTGATCGGCATCGTCACCGCCATCCTCAACCCCACGCCGGCGCGCACCTTCATCGGCATCGGCTTTGCCGTGCCCATCGAGAACGCGGCCTCGGCCGTGGGCATGTCGCCCTTCTGAATCCCCACCGTCCACCGTCCCGCAAGGAATCCCATGGAACCGACCCCGCTGACCTCCGCCTCGAACGCCGCCACCGCCACGCTGATGGAGCAGGTGCTCTACGAAGTCAAGCGCGTCGTGGTGGGGCAGGACCGCTTCCTGGAACGCGTGATGGTGGCCATGCTGGCCCAGGGCCACCTGCTGGTCGAGGGCGTGCCCGGCCTGGCCAAGACCCTGACCGTGAAGACGCTGGCCAGCACCATCCAGGGCAGTTTCAAGCGCATCCAGTTCACGCCCGACCTGGTGCCCGCCGACTTGGTGGGCACACGCATGTACAACCAGAAGACGGGCGAGTTCAGCACCTCGCTGGGCCCGGTGTTCACCCACCTGCTGCTGGCCGACGAGATCAACCGCGCCCCGGCCAAGGTGCAGAGTGCGCTGCTCGAGGTGATGCAGGAACGCCAGGTGACGATTGCCGGCGAGACGCACAAGGTGCCCTCGCCCTTCCTGGTGATGGCCACGCAGAACCCCATCGAGACCGAAGGCACCTACGCCCTGCCCGAGGCCCAGGTGGACCGCTTCATGATGAAGGTGCTGATCGACTACCCGACCGAGGAAGAGGAGTTCGTGATCGCCCAGCGCGCGCTGGCCAAGCCCGTGCAGGTGCTGCCCGTAGCCACCACGGCCCAGCTGGCCACGCTGCAGGCCGAGTGCCGGGAGGTCTATGTCGACCCCTCACTGCTGCAGTACGCTGTGAAGCTGGTGGCCGCCACGCGCGCCCCGGCGCGCCACGACCTCAAGGACCTGGCCCCCTTCATCGCCTGCGGCGCCAGCCCGCGCGCCACCATCTGCCTGGCCGAGGGTGCCCAGGCCCTGGCCATGCTGCGCGGGCGCAGCTATGTGCTGCCCGAGGACATGACCGACCTGGCGGCCGACGTGCTGCGCCACCGCCTGTCGCTGTCCTACGAAGCCCTGGCCGAAGGCCTGGATGCCGACGCGCTGATCGCGCGCATCATGGCCAAGGTACCCGCCCCCGCCAAGCCATTGCACCATGAGCAAAAAGCCGCCTGACACCACCGGGGCCGCGCCGCCGCGTACGCTCCCCACCCTGCCCGGCCAGGCCGACCGCCTGCTGCGGCAGCTGGAGTGGAGCGTCATCCGCCGGCTCGACGGGCTGCTGCAGGGCGACTACCGTACGCTGATGCGCGGCGCCGGCCTGGACCTGGCGGACCTGCGCGAGTACCAGCCCCACGACGACGTGCGCCACATCGATTGGAACGTGACGGCGCGGCTGAACCTGCCCCACGTGCGCGTGTTCACCGAGGACCGCGAGATGTCGGCCTGGTTCCTGCTGGACCTGAGCCCCTCGGTGAATTTCGGGCCCGTGGGCAATGCCAAGCGCGACATCCTGACCGGCTTCGTGGCCGTGCTCTCGCGCCTGCTCACGCGCCACGGCAACCGCGTGGGCGCCATGCTCTACGGCGCCGGCGGTGCGCCTGCGCGCGCGGTGGACACCGTGCTGCCCCCGCGCAGCAGCCGTGCCCATGTGCTGCACCTGGTGCACCAGCTGCTCAAGCCTGCCCCCCAACTGCAATCGGGCAATACCGAGCTGCACCTGCTGCTGCAGGGCGCCCTGGGCACCTTGCGCCGCCGCTCCACGGTGTTCGTGGTGTCGGACTTCATCAGCGCCCCCGGCTGGGAAAAGCCGCTGGCCCAACTGGCCCGCCGCCACGATGTGGTGAGCGTGCGCCTGCTCGACCCGCTGGAACTGGAGCTGCCCGATGTGGGCCTGGTCACGCTGCGCGACGCCGAAAGCGGCGAGCAGTTGCAGGTGGACACCCACGACAGCGGCTTTCGCCACCGCTTCGCGCGCCTGGCGGCGCAGCGCGAGGCCGTGCTGCGCGAAGGCCTGGCCAAGGCCGGCGCCGATACGCTGGAGCTGCGCACCGACGACGACCTGGTGGATGCGCTGCTGCGCTTCATGGACCTGCGCCAGCACCGCGTGCGCCCGGCCACGCACCCCTCGTTCCAATGGACGGCCGCGCAGGCCGCCGCCTGACAACCACAGGACACGCCACCATGGTCTTTCTCTGGCCCACCCTGCTCTGGCTGCTGCTGGTCGCACCGCTCCTGATACTGCTGTACTGGTGGCTGCTGCACCGGCGCAAGAAAACGGCGCTGAGCTACTCCAGCCTGGCGCTGGTGCGCGAGGCCATGGGCCCGGCCCAGCACCTGCGCCGGCACATCCCGCCCCTGCTGTTCCTGCTGGCGCTCATCGCCCTGCTCGTGGCCGCCGCGCGGCCGCTGGCCGTGATCACCCTGCCCTCGCAGGACCAGACCATCATGCTGGCCATGGACGTCTCGGGCAGCATGCGCGCCACCGACGTGCAGCCCGACCGCATCACCGCCGCGCAGGATGCGGCCAAGGCCTTCATCGCCGAACTGCCGCGCCATGTGCGCGTGGGCATCGTCGCCTTTGCCGGCAGCGCCCAGCTGGCGCAACTGCCCACGCAGAGCCGCGAGGACCTGGTCAAGGCCATCGACAGCTTCCAGCTGCAGCGCGGCACGGCCACGGGCAACGGCATCATGCTCTCGCTGGCCACCCTGTTCCCCGATGCCGGCATCGACATCTCGGCCCTGGGCGGACGCCAGGCCATGAAGCCCAAGCCCCTCGAAGACCTCAACAAGCAGGACCCTGCCAAGCCCTTCACGCCCGTGGCGCCGGGCTCCTACAACTCGGCCGCCATCATCATGCTGACCGACGGGCAGCGCACCACGGGCGTGGACCCGCTGGAGGCCGCCAAGTGGGCCGCCGACCGTGGCGTGCGCGTGTACACCGTGGGCGTGGGCACGCTGCAGGGCGAGACCATCGGCTTCGAGGGCTGGTCCATGCGCGTGCGCCTGGACGAAGAGACCCTGAAGGCCGTGGCCAGCCGAACCAATGCCGAGTACTTCCACGCCGCGACGGCGGCCGACCTCAAGAAAGTCTATGAGACCCTGAGCTCGCGCCTCACGGTGGAGAAGAAGGAGACCGAGATCTCGGCGCTGTTCGCGCTGGTCGGCGCAGCGCTGGCCCTGATGGCAGCCGGCCTGTCGGTCTGGTGGTACGGGCGGGTGATGTAGACCGGGCGAGGCGCGCCTACGCGGCCGCCCCGCCCCGGAACTGGCCCCGGCCCGAGCGCTTGGCCAGGTAGAGCTTCTCATCGGCCCGGGCCATGAGGTCGGGCCAGCCCCGGCTGGCGTCCGTGCCCAGCGCCAGGCCGGCACTGGCACCCACCGACAGCCGCAGATCGCCGATCTCGAACGGCGTGTGCGCCGCCTCCAGGATCTTGCCGGCCACGGCCTCGGCATGGGCCGGCTCGCGCACACCGGCCAGCACCACGGCGAACTCGTCGCCCCCCAGCCGCGCCACCGCATCGCTGGGCCGCACCAGGGCCAGCAGGCGCTGGGCGAACGCCTGCAGCAGCAGGTCCCCGACGGGATGGCCATGCGCGTCGTTGACCGGCTTGAAGTGGTCCAGGTCGATGTAGAGCAAGGCCAGCAGCGGCCCTTCGGCCGCCAGGTCCTTCTGGCCCACGTAGGCCTGCAGACCGGCCCGGTTGAGCAGGCCCGTGAGCGGATCGTGCTGCGCCAGGTCCAGCAGCCGGCCGGCCTCCTGGTGGTAGCTCGTGACGTCCTGCGCCATGGAGACGAAGCCATCAACCGCACCGGGCTCGGACCACAGCGGAATGAAGTGGATGGTGACGTGGCTGGCCGGCACGCGCTGGGGATGGCCCTGGTCGAAGGTGAGGGTCTCGCCACCGAGCACCTTCTGCACCATGGGCCGGGTGCGCGCGTACTCTGCCGCGCCCAGGAAATCCTCCATGTTGCGCCCCAGGATCTGCTCGCGCGGCACCCGGTGCCAGCGCTCGAAGGCGCTGTTGACGAACTGGTAGCGCTCGTCCGGCCCCACCACCGCGACCAGCGAGGGCAGCGCCTCGGTGATGGAGCGCAGGGTAGCCGTCTGCTTGAGCAGGGCCGCCCGCGCCTGCGCCGCTTCGGAGATGTCGCGCATGATGGCCGAGAAATGCTGGATGCGCCCCTCGCCGTCGCGGTGCGCAATGACCATGTGGCTCACGGGCACCACGCGCTGCCCGGCGGCATACACTGTGGTCTCCCCCACCCACATGCCCTGGGCCCGGACCACCGGCAGGATGGTCTGCACGTACAGCGCATTGGTCTCGGAAGTGTTGAACTCCGTGAACATGTGGGCGCCCACATCCTCATCGGGCGCAAAGCCGAGCGCGCGCCGTGCCGCGGGGTTCATGTAGGTGACCCGCCCCTTGAGGTCGGTCTGCACCACGAAATCGGATGTGTGCTCCAGGATGGCCGTGAGCACGCGCAGGCCGCGCTCGGCGGCCGCGCGCTGGGTGATGTCGATGCCGGTGGAGAAAAACCCGCGCACCTGGCCATCGTCGGAGACATCGGGCACGAGCTGGCTTTCGATGCGGTGCACGACCCCATCACGCAGCTCATCGGCCTCATAGCGCTGTGCGACACCTGCCAGCACCTGCTGCACGCGCTGCGCCACCTCGGGCGGTGCGGGCTCGCCCAGCAGTTCCTCGCGCGTGCGCCCGATGATTTCCTCGCGCGAGCGGCCAAAGCGCTGGCACGCGGCCTGGTTGGCAAAGCGAAAGCGCAGCTCCCGGTCCACATAGCCGATGCGGATCGGCAGGCCGTCGGTGACCAGGCGCACGAAGCGCTCGCTGCTGGCCAGTTGCTGCGCCATGCGCCGGCGCTCCGTCACGTCCTGGAAGGCGCCGAACAGGCGCACCACGGCGCTGCCTTCGTACTCGGCCTCGCCGACGGCGCGCACCCAGATGCGCTGGCCCGCGGCGGTCACCAAGGGCACCTCCAGGTCCCAGGACAGCCCGGTCGCCATCGCCTGGCGCACGGCCGCCTCCATGGTGCGCTGGGCATCGGGCGGGTAGAAGTCCAGGGCCGTGTCCAGCGTGGGCGTGAAATCCGGCGGCACCTCGTGGATGCGCCGGGTCTCGCTCGACCAGGAGACCCGGCGGCTGCGCAGGTCCAGCTCCCAGCCGCCCACACGCGCCACCCGGCCTGTGCGCTCCAGCAACTGTTGGCTGGCCAGCAGCGCACGCTCGGCCGTCTTCTGCGCCGTGATGTCGCGCCCCACGGAATGCAGGTAGGGCCGGTGCTCGCTGTCGCGCAGAAAGCTGTTGGTCCAGGCCATCCAGCGCTCGGTGCCGTCGGCGCTGAGCATGCGGTTCTCGCCCTGGGTGGTGCCCTCGGTGCGAAAGACCTCGGCAATGCGCGCCCGCACCACCTCGCGGTCGGCCACATCGACGTAGGCGAACAGGTCCTTGCCCACCATGTCGCGCGGCGCGAGGCCGAAGTGGCGCGCATAGGCCGGGTTGACGTAGAACACCTCGCCATGCGGCCAGGCCAGCGACACCATCTCGGTCTGTGCTTCCACCATGGTGCGGTAGCGCAGCTCGCTTTCGGACAAGGCCGTTTCGTACTTCTGGCGCACCGAGAACGCGCGCGCGATCAGGTCGCGGCGCATGTCCAGGGCCTGGGACACCATGGCCGAGAGCGATCGCAGCGTGGCCCGCTGCTGCGGCGTCAGCGCGCGTGTCTGGCGATCGATGACGCACAGGGTGCCCACGCGGTCGCCGCCATCGCCGGCCACCAGGGGCGCACCGGCATAGAAGCGGATGTCGGGCGCCTCGGTGACCAGGGGGTTGCGCGCAAACCGAGCGTCCTGGGTGGCGTCGCTCACCTCCATGAGTTCGTCCGAGAGCACGGCATGGGCGCAGAAGGCCACATCGCGCGGGGTCTCGTTGACCCCAGGCAGGCCGACATTGGCCTTGAACCACTGGCGCTCGGCATCGACCAGGCTGATGAGGGCGATCGGCACGCCGCAGACATCGGCCGCCATGAGGGCGATGGAATCGAACAAGGGCTCGGCGGGGGAGTCCAGCACCATGAGGGCGCGCAGGGCTTCCAGCCTGCGCGCTTCATCGGAAGGAAGGGATGCCGGAACCGTCATCGGAAGAATCTCCTGAAGCCCACTGCGCGCATCTTAAAACGGGTTCGCGCCAACACGAACCCTTCCGTGGCCGCGCCAGGCCCTGCGCTGGTAACCAGCGGTTCCCTGCCTGGGACCTACCCCAGCTTGCCCAGCACCAGGTGCACCACGCGATCGCAGCGCGCGGCCAGCGATTCGTCGTGCGTGACCATCACGAAGGCTGTGCCCTGCTCGCGTGCCAGCTGCAGCATGAGTGCGAAGACGCCATCGGCGGTATTGCGGTCCAGGTTGCCGGTGGGCTCATCGGCCAGCACGCAGGCCGGCCGCGTGACCAGGGCCCGGGCAATCGCCACGCGCTGGCGCTCGCCGCCCGACAGCTCGGCGGGGCGGTGGTGCAGGCGCTCCTTGAGGCCGACCGCAGCCAGCACGCGCGCAGCCTCCTCATGGCATTGCTGCTGCGGCATGCGGCGGATGCGCAGCGGCATGGCCACGTTGTCCAGCGCCGTGAACTCGGGCAGCAGGTGGTGGAACTGGTAGATGAAGCCCAGGTGCTCGTTGCGCAGCCGGCCCTGTTGCTCGGGCGACAGCGACGGCAGTTGGTGGCCCTTGAGGCGCACGCTGCCGGCCGTGGGCGCGTCGAGCCCGCCCAAGAGGTGCAGCAAGGTGCTCTTGCCCGAGCCCGAGGCGCCGACGATGGCCAGGGTTTCGCCCGCATGCACCTGCAGGTCCACGCCGTGCAGCACGGTCACGTCGAGCCGGCCTTCGGTGAAGCGCTTGGTCAGGCCCTGTGCCTGCAGCACCACCTCGCCACGGACAGGCGGGGATGCAGTGGAGGGTGTGTTGTTCTTATTCATAGCGAAGCGCCTCGGCAGGGTTCACACGGCTGGCGCGCCAGCTGGGGTACAGGGTGGCCACAAAGGCCAGGACCAGGGAGATGATGGCAATGGGAATGATGTCCGAGCCCTGGGGGTCGCTGGGCATCTTGCTGATGAGGTAGATGTCCTTGGGCAGGAAGCTCGCATTGAGCGCCTGCTCGATGGCCGGAACGATCACGTCGATATGGAAGGCGATCACCAGGCCCAGCAACAGGCCGGCGATGGTGCCGATCACGCCCACCATGGCGCCCTGCACCACGAAGACGCCCATGATGCTCTTGGGGCTAGCGCCCAGGGTGCGCAGGATGGCGATGTCGGCGCGCTTGTCGGTCACCGTCATCACCAGGGTGGAGACCAGGTTGAAGGCTGCCACCGCCACGATGAGGGTGAGGATGATGAACATCATGCGCTTTTCGAGCTGCACGGCGGCGAACCAGGTGCGGTTCTGCTGCGTCCAGTCGCGCACCACCAGACCGCCGCTCACCGTGCCGGCCAGCTCGGCGGCGACGGCGCGTGCCTGGTGCACGTCGGCGAGCTTCAGGCGGATGCCCGTGGGGCCCTCCAGGCGGAAGATGCGCTGGGCATCCTCATGGTGCAGCAGCACCAGGGCCGCGTCGTATTCGTAGTGGCCCGAGTCGAAGGTGCCGGCCACCGTCATCTGCTTGAGGCGCGGCACCACGCCGGCCGGCGTGACCTGGCCTGCGGGCGCAATCAGCGTCACGGTATCGCCCGTGCGCACGCCCAGGGCACGGGCCAGCTCGCCGCCCAGCACCACACGGAACTCGCCGGGCACAAGGAGCTTGAGCGTCTTCTCGTTGCCGGCCGCCAGGTCGGTCACCGAGCTTTCGAGCGCCGGGTCGATGCCACGCACGAGGGCGCCGCGCATGTCCTGCCCGCGCGAAAGCAGGGCCTGCGCAGAGACGAAGGGGGCTGCCCCGGTCACGTGGGGGTTGCGCTTCACCTCGGCCAGGGTGGTGACCACATCGGGCAGCGGCGCGCCCTGGGGCGCCAGGATCTCGATGTGCGAGACCACGCTGAGCATGCGGTCGCGCACCTCGCGCTGGAAACCGTTCATCACCGAGAGCACGATGATCAGCGCCGCCACGCCCAGGGCAATGCCCAGCATGGACACGCCCGAGATGAACGAGATGAAGCCATCGCGCCGCGTGGCACGGCCGGCGCGGGTGTAGCGCCAGCCCAGGGCCAGTTCGTAGGGGATTTGCATAGGGTTCAGGCCGCCGTCATTCGTAGCGCAGGGCTTCCGCCGGATTCACGCGGCTGGCGCGCCAGCTCGGGTACAGGGTGGCGACAAAGGCCAGCGCCAGCGAGATCAGGGCGATGGGCACGATGTCGGTACTCTGCGGCTCGCTGGGCATGCGGTCGATGAGGTAGATGTCCTTGGGCAGGAAGGAGGCGCCCAGCGCCTTCTCGATGGCCGGCACGATGACATCGATGTTGAGCGCAATACCCAGGCCCAGCACCAGGCCGGCGAGCGTGCCGATCACCCCCACCATGGCGCCCTGCACCACGAACACGCCCATGATGCTCTTGGGGCTGGCGCCCAGGGTGCGCAGGATGGCGATGTCCGCGCGCTTGTCGTTGACCGTCATCACCAGGGTCGACACCAGATTGAAGGCCGCCACGGCGACGATGAGGGCCAGGATGATGAACATCATGCGCTTTTGCAGGCGCACGGCCTCGAACCAGGTGCGGTTCTGCTGGGTCCAGTCGCGCAGCAGCAGGTCGCCGCTCACGGTGCGCGCGAGCTGGTAGGCCACGGCATTGGCCTGCTCCAGGTCCTGCAGCTTGAGGCCAATGCCCGTGGGCCCGCGCAGGCCGAAGGTGGCCATGGCATCGTCCTGGTGCATCCAGACCAGGGTGGAGTCGTACTGGAAGTGGCCCGAGTCCACCGTGCCGGCCACGGTGAGCGGCTGGTAGCGCGGGCCGCCCTGGCTGCCCCCCTGGCCGGCCGGCACCACCAGGGTCGCGGCGTCACCCGCCTTCACCCCGAGCGATTTAGCCAGCTCGCTACCCAGCACCACGCGGAACTGCCCGGGCACCAGCGTGGCCAGCACCTCGGCATTCGAGGCGGCCAGCGAGGTCACCGCGCCTTCCAGCGCCGGGTCGATGCCGCGCACCAGGGCCCCTTTCATGTCGTCGCCATGGGCGATCAGGGCCTGGGCCGCCACGTAGGGGGCGGCACCGGTGACGGCCGGGTTCTGCCGCACCTCGGCAATGGTGCGCGCCGCATCCTGCATGGCCGCGCCCTGCGGCGCGAAGACCTCGATATGGGCGACCACGCCCAGCATGCGCTCGCGCACCTCCTTCTGGAAGCCGTTCATGACGCTGAGCACCACGATCAGCGCCGCCACGCCCAGCGCGATGCCCAGCATGGACGCGCCGGAGATGAAGGAAATGAAGCCGTTGCGCCGCGCAGCCCGGCCCGAGCGGGTGTAACGCAGGCCCAAGGCCAGTTCGTAGGGAAGTTGCATGGTGGAGAAACGCCGGGGCCACAGGAAATGGCCGAACACGGCGGGAGCGATTGTGGCATCCCGGACAATAGGGGGATGTCGGACATCCCCCATTTGCTCATCCCCTACGCTGCCGGCGCCTCCGAGGGGTGCCAGCAAACCCTGGCTACGCTCGCCCTGCCCCACCTGGACCGCCTGCTGGCGCGGCTCACTGCCGACCCGGCCCGCTCCAGCACGGCCGAGGAAACCAGTTTCTCGGCCCCCCATGAACGCGCCCTGGCCCAGGCCCTGGGCCTGCCGGCCGAAGACGGCCGCACGCCCTGGGCCGCCTGGCATCGCCAGCAGCAGGGCCAGCCCACCGAAGGCCAGGCCTGGGCCTTCGTGGCGCCCTGCCAGTGGCAGGTGAGCACCGACCACGTGACCCTGCGCGACCCCGAGGCCCTGGGCCTGGACGAAGCCTCCTCGCGCGCCCTGCTGGCCATCGTCTCACCCTGGTTTGCCGAAGACGGCATCCACCTGCACTACGAGCAGCCCACGCGCTGGCTGGCCGAAAGCCCCCTGTTCGCCGACCTGGCCACGGCCTCGCTCGACCGCGTGCTGCTGCGCGACGTGCGCGCCTGGATGCCCGATGCGGCCCGGGCCCGCACCCTGCACCGCCTGCACAGCGAGATGCAAATGCTGCTGTACACCCACGCCTTCAATGACGCGCGGGCCGAGCGTGGCCTGCCGGCCGTCAACTCCTTCTGGGTGCATGGCGCGGGCGGCCTGCCCGCCACGGCCACCGGGCACGCCTCGGCGCCGTCGGTACCCCCGGACCTGCGCGATGCGGCCCTGCGCGAAGACTGGCGCGCCTGGGCCACCGCCTGTACGGCACTGGACGCGGGCCCCGTGGCCGATCTGCTGCGCCAGGCCGAGCAGGGCCGCCCCGTGCGCCTCACGCTGTGCGGCGAACGTGCCGCCCTGGCCTTCCACACCGCCCCGCGCGGCCTGGTGCAGCGCATCAAGGCCCATTTCCAGCCCCTCCGCTTCGCGCAGGTGGCAAGCCAACTATGAAAATCACGGCAAGAGACATTCCCCCGCGCGCCGCCTGGGCGCTGGAGCAGGCGGGTGTACACCCCCTGCTTGCGCGCCTGTATGCCGCGCGCGGCGTGCGCGACAAGGACGAGCTGGACGACGGGCTGGCCCGCCTGCTGCCGCCCGCCGGGCTCAAGGGCATCAGCGATGCCGCCACCCTGCTCGCCGATGCCATCGCGCAGGACCTGCGCCTGTGCGTGGTGGCCGACTACGACTGCGATGGCGCCACGGCCTGCGCCGTGGCCGTGCGCGGCCTGCGCCTGCTGGGCGCAAAGCACGTGGACTACCTGGTGCCCGACCGCGTGACCGATGGCTATGGCCTGACCCCGCCGATCGCACGCCGTGTGAAGGAGCGCGGTGCCGACATGCTGATCACCGTGGACAATGGCATCGCCAGCGTCGAGGGCGTGGCCGAAGCCCGGGCCCAGGGACTCAAGGTGCTGGTCACCGACCACCACCTGCCCGGCCCCGAGCTGCCCGCGGCCGATGCCATGGTCAACCCCAACCAGCCCGGCTGCAGCTTCGAGAGCAAGGCCCTGGCCGGCGTGGGGGTGATGTTCTATGTGCTCATGGAACTGCGCTCCGAGCTGCGCCGCCGGGGACTATTCGATACCGCCAGCCAGCCCAAGCTCGACCCGCTGCTCACCCTGGTGGCCCTGGGCACCGTGGCCGACGTGGTGCGCCTGGACGCCAACAACCGCCGCCTGGTGGCCCAGGGGCTGCGGCGCATCCGCGCAGGCGCCATGCCGGCCGGGGTGGCCGCGCTGTTCACGGCCGCGGGCCGCAAGGCGCCGGCGGCCACCACCTTCGACTTCGGCTTTGCGCTGGGCCCGCGCATCAATGCCGCTGGCCGGCTGGCCGACATGACGCTGGGCATCGAGTGCCTGCTCACCGACGACGCGGGCCGGGCCAGCCACCTGGCCGGCCAGCTCGATGCCATCAACCGCGAGCGCCGCGAGATCGAAGGCGGCATGCGCGAGCAGGCCATGCTGATGGCCGAGAACCTGTTCGACGAGAGCGAAGACCCGCCGCCCGCGATCAGCGTCTTCGACCCCGACTTCCACGAAGGCGTGGTCGGCATCGTGGCCTCGCGCATCAAGGACAAGCTGCACCGCCCGACCTTCGTGTTCGCGGCCAGCAGCGCACCGGGCAAGGAGCACGAGCTCAAGGGCTCGGGCCGCTCCATCCCGGGCTTTCACCTGCGCGATGCGCTCGACCTGGTGGCCAAGCGCCACCCGGGCGTGCTGCTCAAGTTCGGAGGCCATGCCATGGCGGCCGGCTGCACCGTGGCCGAAGAGTCCTTCGAGACCTTCGAGCAGGCCCTGGCCCAGGTGGCGCAGGAATGGCTCGATGCCTCGACGCTCACGCGCCGCATCGAGACCGATGGCCCGCTGGCGCCCGAGTACTGCCGCGCCGACCTGGTGGACACGCTGCACCGCGAGGTCTGGGGTCAGGGCTTTGCGCCGCCGACCTTCAGCGAAGAGGTGCAGGTGCTGAGCCAGCGCCTGGTGGGCGAGGCCAAGAACCACCTGTCGCTCAAGCTCATGCACCAGGGCAACCCCGTCGACGCGATCTGGTTCGGCCACACCGAACAGCTGCCGGCGCGAGTGCTGCTGGCCTTCCGCCTCGATGTCAACGAGTGGCGCGGCGAGCGCAGGGTGCAGTTCCTCGTGGAAGGCGCGGAACTCTGACGCGGCGCGCTCAGCCGACGCTCGCCACCAGCCCTTCGCCGGCCAAGGCCGGTGCCGCATCGCCCAGCAGGGCCTCGATGTCGAGCAGGATCAGCAGGCGCTCGCCCACCTGTGCCAGGCCCCGGATGCAGGCCGCATCCGGCGCGCCCGACACCCCCGGCGCAGCGTGCACCATGCCGGCCTCCAGCGTGACCACATCGCTGACGGCATCCACCACCACACCCACGACGCGGGCCCCCAGGTCGATCACGATGACCACGGTGGATGGGGTGATCCCACTGTCGGCGCAATGCAGGCGCACCCGCAGGTCGAGGATGGGAACGACCACGCCGCGCAGGTTCACCACCCCGAGCAGAAAGCCTGCGCTGTCGGGCATGCGCGTGGGCGGCTCGTAGGAGCGGATCTCCTGCACCTTCAGGATGTCGATGCCGTAGTTCTCTTCGCCCAGGCGAAAGCTCAGGTACTGGCCGGCAGCGGCCAGCGGCGTGCGGGTGGCGATCGCGTTCGGAGCATTCATCAGAAGCTCGTCCATTGGTCATCGTCCGGTGCGCTGGCGGGTTTGTCGGCCAGACGGGGCGCAGCAGCCTTTCGGGCCGGCACCGCGGCTGCCTTGGCCAGCGCCGCCTTCGGCGGCGTGGGGGTGGCGGCTGGCGGCTTGATCGCCGGGGGCACGGCAGGTGTACTGGCGTAGCCGATGGCTGCGCTGCCGACGTTGAAGATGGAGACCACCTCGGCCAAATGCTGGGCCTGGTCGCGCAAAGCGGCAGCGGCGGCTGCCGACTCTTCCACCAGCGCGGCGTTCTGCTGCGTCATCTGGTCCAGGTTGGTCACGGCCTGGTTCACCTGCCCGATGCCGTCGCGCTGTTCGCTGGCCGAGGCCGCGATCTCTGCGATCAGGTCGGTCATGCGGCGCACGCCGCCGACGATCTCGCCCATGGCCTGGCCCGCCTGGCTCACCTGGGCCGAGCCCTTTTCCACGGTTTCCACCGAGGCGCTGATCAGGGTCTTGATCTCCTTGGCCGCCTGGGCGCTGCGCTGCGCCAGGCTGCGCACCTCGCCGGCCACCACGGCGAAACCACGCCCCTGCTCACCGGCCCGGGCCGCTTCCACGGCGGCATTGAGCGCCAGGATGTTGGTCTGGAAGGCAATGCCGTCGATCACGCCGATGATGTCCGCGATGCGCCGGGAGGAGTCGCTGATCTGCTGCATGCTGACCACGACCTGGCCCACCACCTCGCCGCCATGCGTGGCTGCCTGGGCGGCCCCCACCGCGAGCTGATTCGCCTGCTGCGCCGTGTCCGAGGACTGGGACACCGTGGCCGTCAGCTGCTCCATGCTGGCCGCCGTCTCCTCCAGGTTGCTGGCCGTCTGCTCGGTGCGGCTGCTCAGGTCGTGGTTGCCATTGGCGATCTCGGTCGAGGCCGTGGACACCGAGTCCACGCCGCGGCGCACCTCCGTCACCACGCCATGCAGCTTGCCCACCATCAGCGACAGCGCCTGCAGCAGTTGGCCGAACTCGTCCTTGCGCGAGGAATGAACCTGCTGGGTCAGGTCACCGCCCGCAATCGCGCCGGCCACGGCCACCGCGCGGTCCAGCGGGCGCGTGATCGAGCGCACCAGCAGGGACGCCAGCAGGATGCCGATCACGAACACCACGGCGGCGCTGGACAGGCCCAGCAGCGTGGCGTTGCGCTGCGCATTTCCGGCCTCGATCTTGGCCGCGTCGCGCTGGGCCTCCTGTACCTTGACGAAGCCCTTGAGCGCATCGACGTAGGCCACCGAGGTCGGCAGGAATTCCTTGAGCGCAAAATCCTTGCGCGCACCGGGCTCGGCCGAAGCCTTGACCGCGGGGAGCTTCTTGAGGGTGTCGAGCAGGGTACCGCGGGCCTCGCCCACCTTGGCCAGGGCGGCCTTGTCGGTCTCCGAGATGGCGCCGGCGCGCACGCTGGACTGGACTTCGCTGATGAGGGCGGAGCCGGCATCCTGGCGGCTGGCAAAGAACTTTTCGATCACCTCGTCGGTGCTCGCCATGCTGGCCAGCGAGCGCTCGGTATTGGTCTCGGTCAGGCCCTGCCAGCGCACCGCCGCCGTGATGTTGGACTCGTAGCGCTGCACATCGGCCAGTGCCCGCTCCATGGCCAGGCTGGAGCGGTACTGGGTGAAGACAAACACGCCGAGCATCAACACCAACAGGCCCAGGATCGTGCCCCACATCTTGGTGGCCACCCGGATATCGTTCAACTTCATTGCTTTTCCCTGGGATTCATCGTGAGGACTGGAACAGGGGCGCCCAGCCCCGTCCATCCCGGGAGGGGCGCCACAAAGGCAGTCAATGCAGGGGGAAAAGAAGAAGCGGGCGCGCGATCAGCGGCGCGCCCTGATGGGGTGCCCTCGCCTGGCGGCAGGTCACCCGAGGACGCAAGTCATCCGGAAATCAGCGGCCCCGCTGCCATACCCCCTCGCGCACGAGGTCTCAGACCGGAAGCTTTGCGACCCCGACTTTCGTACGGGTGTGCCTTTGTTGCGCGCATCCTACCTGTAAGTAAATATGTCAGGAATATGGTCGGGAATAGGCCGCCGCCCGCCCCAGGCTCAGGCCTGGGTGGGGCCCTTGCTGCGCTGGCGCACCACCGTCACCTGCTCGCCGCCCACGCCCCAGTTGTCGGGGTCGATCTCGTCGATGATGACGGTCACGGTCTCGGGCTTCTTGTCCAGCACCTCCTGCATGAGGCGGGTGGCGCCGGCAATGAGCGCAGCCTTCTGGGCCGACGTCGTGGGGATGTCGCGGTTGGCAAGGCGGATGGTGACCAGGGGCATGGCAGACCTTTGGGGCAATGGAAGGGCGCCCATCTTGCATGAAAAAAGGGCAGCCTGGGCTGCCCTCGGGGGTGTCTGGGTAGAAACGCTTGGCAAGCCGGTCAGAAGCTTTCCCAGTCGTCGTCGCCGCCCTTGGCCGTTGCGCGCGGGGCCGGCGCAGGGGCCGGGCCGGCAGCCGCGGGCTTGTGGGCCGCAGCCGGCCTGGATGCCGTGAGCCGCGCCGCGGCCGGGGCGGAAGCTTTGCCGGCAACGGCCGCGCGGGCAGGGGCCGCCACCGGCCGGGCGGCTGCAGCAGCAGGGCGTGGTGGTGGCGCCACCGGTGCCCGCGCAGCCACAGCACCCACGTTGAACATCGACACCACCTCGGCCAGCTTTTGCGCCTGGTCGCGCATCGAGGCCGCCGCTGCCGTCGATTCCTCCACCAGCGCCGCGTTTTGCTGCGTCATCTGATCGAGGTGCGTCACCGCCTGGTTGACCTGGGCAATGCCATCGCGCTGCTCCGTGGACGAAGCCGTGATCTCCCCGATCAGGTCGCTCACGCGCTGCACGCTCGAGACGATCTCTTCCATGCTCTGCCCGGCCTGCGCCACCTGGGCCGAGCCCGATTCCACGTTCTCCACGCTGGCGCTGATCAGGGTCTTGATTTCCTTGGCCGCCTCGGCGCTACGCTGCGCCAGGCTGCGCACTTCGCTGGCCACCACGGCAAAACCACGGCCCTGTTCACCGGCACGCGCCGCTTCCACGGCCGCATTCAGCGCCAGGATGTTGGTCTGGAAGGCAATGCCGTCGATGGTGCCGATGATGTCGCTGATCTTGCGCGAGCTGTCGGTGATCTGCTGCATGCTGCTGACCACCTGGCCCACCACCTCGCCGCCGCGTGCCGCGGCCTGCGCTGCCGTGCCCGCCAGTTGGTTGGCCTGGCGCGCCGTGTCGGCCGATTGCGATACCGTGGCCGTCAGCTGTTCCATGCTGGCCGCCGTCTCTTCCAGGTTGGAGGCCGTCTGCTCCGTGCGCGCCGACAGGTCGTGGTTGCCGTTGGCGATCTCCACCGAGGCCGAGGACACCGAGTCCACCCCGTGGCGCACCTCGCTCACCACGCTGCGCAAGCGCGCCGACATGGCCGAGAGCGAACGCAGCATGTGGCCGAACTCGTCTTTGCGGGTGGAACTCAGCTCGCGCGTGAGGTCGCCCGCAGCGATGGCGTCGATGGTGGTCACCGCCTGGTTGAGCGGGTCGCTGATCGAATGCACCAGGCGCCAGGCCAGGAAGATGCCCACCGCCAGCAGCACCATGGAAAGGACGATGCCCGAGATGGCGTTCTGGATGCGGCGGCTCGTGGCATCGGCGCGGATGGCATCGCGGCGCTTTTCCAGCACCGCCACGAAATCGTCCTGGGCCTTGAGGTAGACCGTGACCAGGGGTGCGAACTCCCTGTCCGCAAACTGCTGGGTGGCCACGGCATCGCCCGCGCCCTTGAGCTCCCAGGTCTTGGCGGTGGCGGCCAGCACGGCCTTGCGCGCATCGAGCACCTTGTCGAGCGCGGCCTTTTCCTCGGGCGCCGTGGCCGATGCGACGATCTTCTCCTGCACCTTGTTGATGGCGCCGATGATCTCCTTGACCTTGGCACCGTACTGCTCGGCCAGCACGGCATCGGTGGTCACCGCACCGCCCATGACCATGTTGACCGCGGTCTCGGTGGCGCCGCGCCAGCGCACGGCCGAGGAGATGCGCCCCTCGATCTCGATGATGTCGTCCATCGCCGCCGCCATCGAATTGTTGCCGCGGTTCTGGGCGAAGCTGGAGAGCAGCAGCATCGCGATCATCAGCCCCAGGAATGCGCCCCACAGCTTGCGGGAGACGCGGATATTGTCGAATTGCATGCTCTTTCCTTGTGAACCTGTGGTGCATGGCGGCTCCGCACAGGCACCAGCGGAAACATTCCATTACATCCAGACAGGCCATAGCCTACGCCAGCCAATGGGCCGCCGACGGCTTCGTTTCACCGGGAAAAACCCGCATTCACGCGAGCCGGCAAGATCCTCGCCACGGGTTTGACCCCGCTCAGACCCTGGGACTGCCACCCAACAGCCTGCGAAAGGCGCGGTCTGTCAGAAGCTTTCCCAGTCGTCATCCCCACCACCAGCCGCTGCGCGCGGTGCGGCGGCCTTGGGCGCTGCCGCGGGGGCGGTTGCTGCGGGCGCTGCCTTGGCGGCGCTGCCCAAGCGGGGCGTGGAGGCCTTGGCAGCCTTGCCGGCGGTCGAGGCGCCGACAGCCGCGGGGCGTGCACCGACAGGCTTGCCGACCGCAGGCACCGGCCGTGGTGGTGGCGCAACCGGCGCCCGCGCAGCCACAGCACCCACGTTGAACATCGACACCACCTCGGCCAGCTTTTGCGCCTGGTCGCGCATCGAGGCCGCCGCTGCCGTCGATTCCTCCACCAGCGCCGCGTTTTGCTGCGTCATCTGATCGAGGTGCGTCACCGCCTGGTTGACCTGGGCAATGCCATCGCGCTGCTCCGTGGACGAAGCCGTGATCTCCCCGATCAGGTCGCTCACGCGCTGCACGCTCGAGACGATCTCTTCCATGCTCTGCCCGGCCTGCGCCACCTGGGCCGAGCCCGATTCCACGTTCTCCACGCTGGCGCTGATCAGGGTCTTGATTTCCTTGGCCGCCTCGGCGCTACGCTGCGCCAGGCTGCGCACTTCGCTGGCCACCACGGCAAAACCACGGCCCTGTTCACCGGCACGCGCCGCTTCCACGGCCGCATTCAGCGCCAGGATGTTGGTCTGGAAGGCAATGCCGTCGATGGTGCCGATGATGTCGCTGATCTTGCGCGAGCTGTCGGTGATCTGCTGCATGCTGCTGACCACCTGGCCCACCACCTCGCCGCCGCGTGCCGCGGCCTGCGCTGCCGTGCCCGCCAGTTGGTTGGCCTGGCGCGCCGTGTCGGCCGATTGCGATACCGTGGCCGTCAGCTGTTCCATGCTGGCCGCCGTCTCTTCCAGGTTGGAGGCCGTCTGCTCCGTGCGCGCCGACAGGTCGTGGTTGCCGTTGGCGATCTCCACCGAGGCCGAGGACACCGAGTCCACCCCGTGGCGCACCTCGCTCACCACGCTGCGCAGGCGGGTGGACATGCCGGACAGCGCCCGCGTCAGCACGCCCAGCTCGTCCTTGCGGTCGTCGTGGATGTTCTGCGTGAGGTCGCCAGCGGAAATGGCCTCGGCCAGCGACACAGCCCGGTCCAGCGGGCGCGTGATGGAGCGCACCAGCAGGGCTGCCAGCAGCATGCCCAGCGCCACCACGGCAACCGCGGCGACGGCACTGATCACCACCAGATTGGCGCGCGAGTCGTGGGCGGCCTGCACCGCCGCGTCACGCTGGCGCTCCTGGGCGGCCACAAACTGGTCGATGGACTCCAGGTAGGCCACGGCCTTGGGGCGGTAGACCTTGGCCAGGTAGTCCTGCTTGGCAGCGGCATCGCCCGCATCGGTCAATTCCTTGAGCTTGTCGGTCTGGCCGCGGATATCGGCGCGGGTGGCGGCCACCTTGGCCAGCGCGGCCTTGTCCTCGGGCGAGACCGAGGTCTTGCCGATCTTTTCCTGCACCGGTGTGATGCGTGCCGTGAGGGCTGCCACGCGCGCGTCGAAGTCGGCCTTGAGCGCCTGGTCGGTGGTCACGAAGCTGGACATGGACATGGTGACGGCCACTTCGGCCAGGCCGCGCCAGCTCACCGCCGTGGTGATGGCCCCCTCGTACCGGCTCACGGCCTCCTCGGTCTCGGCCGTCACCTTCCGCCCATACCACTGGGTCCAGATGGCGGTCACCAGCATCAGTGCCAGCAGGCCCAGAATCACGGTCCACATCTTGTGGGCCACGCGCAGGTTGTCGAATTTCATGGTCGATCCTTAGAACAGGTTCTTGCGCTTTGCATAAGGCAGGGTCTGCCTTCGCTTTGTAAGTTTTCGCCTCAGGAAACCGTCGTCCAAACGTCCACCGCTGCCATGCCCGTCCGGGCAGTGCAGCAGAGCCCACGCCCTCGTAACCAGTGTTGCTGGAATCCACACACCGCGTTATCGGTACAAGCCCTAAAATGGTCTGGTGACCACCCTGCTCAACGCCGACCTGCACTGCCATTCCGTGGTATCCGACGGGACCATGACCCCCGAGGAACTGGCAGCGCGCGCCAAGGCCAACGGGGTCGCGCTATGGGCCTTGACCGACCACGACGAAATTGGCGGCCAGCACCGGGCCGCCGCTGCCGCCCGGGCACAGGGCATGGCCTACCTCACGGGCGTCGAGATCTCGGTGACCTTCGCCGACACCACGGTGCACATCGTGGGCCTGGGCTTCGACCCCGACGACGCGCAACTGGCCGAGGGCCTGGTCGCCACGCGCGGCGGGCGCGGCGAACGGGCCCGGGACATGGCGCAGCAGCTGGCCCAGGTGGGCATCGAAGGCGCCTACGAGGGCGCACTGAAGTTCGTGGGCAACCCGGCACTGATCTCGCGCACGCACTTCGCGCGCTTCCTTGTGGAATCGGGGGTCTGCAAGGACACCTCCGAGGTGTTCCGCCGCTTCCTCACCGAAGGCAAGCCCGGCTACGTGCCGCACCGCTGGGCCCGCCTGGGCGACGCCGTGCGCTGGATCACCGAAGCCGGCGGCATGGCGGTGATCGCCCACCCCGCGCGTTACAAGTTCAGCGCCAATGAGGAGTTCGCGCTGTTCTCCGAATTCAAGGCCCATGGCGGGCGCGGTGTCGAGGTCGTGACCGGCAGCCACAGCCCGCCAGAGTACCTGACCTATGCCGCCATGGCGCAAGAGTTCGGTCTGGCCGCCTCGCGCGGCAGCGATTTCCACAGCCCCGACGAATCGCACACCGACCTGGGCACCCTGCCCCCCCTGCCTGCCACGCTGACCCCGGTGTGGGAGCTGCTGGCCGACCGCATCCGCCCGGCCGCCGCTTGAACCGCCCCGCCCCGCCCGCACCATGGCCCAGTATTTCGAAGTCCACCCCGACAACCCCCAACCCCGGCTGCTCAAGCAGGCCGCCACCTTGCTGCAAAAAGGCGGCATCGTCGCCGTGCCCACCGATTCGAGCTATGCCTTGGTCTGCCACCTGGACGACAAGGACGCCGTGGACCGGCTGCGCCGCATCCGCCAGGTGGACGAAAAGCACCACCTGACCCTGCTGTGCCGCGACCTCTCGGAGCTGGCCAACTACGCGCGCGTGGACAACCGCCAGTACCGCCTGCTCAAGCTGGGCACGCCCGGGCCCTACACCTTCATCCTCGAAGCGACCAAGGAAGTGCCGCGCCGCGTGAGCCACCCCTCGCGCAAGACCATCGGCCTGCGCGTGCCCGACCGCAAGGGCCTGCAGATGCTGCTGGAGTTGCATGGCGAGCCGCTCTTGGCCACCACGCTGATTCCCGCGGGAGAGAGCGAGCCCCTGAACGACCCGCAGGAGATCCGCGCGCGCTACGAAAAGCTGCTGGACGCCATCGTCGACGCAGGCGCCTGCCCGCTGGAGCCCACCACCGTGGTGGACCTCACGCCCATGGGCACCGGCGGCGACCCCGAAGTGGTGCGCGAAGGCCGCGGCAGCCTGCAGGCGCTGGGGATATAAGGGCGTTTCAAGCTCTCATCACGTGCCACTGTTCGCGGCGCATGAAACCGACGCGGCCAAGACCAGTGCCCCCGTGCAAGGGCCGCCCCGCCGCACTGGGGGCGTCCCCCTCCCGACTCGCGCAGCGGGTCGAGAGAGGGGTGAAGGCGCGAAGCGACTCAGGGGGTGTCAATCCAGCTTAAAGGCACCGACGGCGCGCTGCAGTTCCTGGGCGCGCGAGGACAGGGCCGAGGCGGCGCTGGCCGCCTGCTGCACCAAGGCCGCGTTCTGCTGCGTGGCGCTGTCCATCTGCGCCACGGCGCCGTTCACCTGCTCGATGCCCGAGCTCTGCGCGTGCAATGCCCCCGAGATCTCTCCCAGCAGCGCCGTGACCTGGCCCACGGCCCCCACGATTTCCTCCATGGTCTTGCCGGCGCGGCCCACATGGCCGGCACCGCTCTCGACCTGGTCGACCGACTGGCTGATCAGGGTCTTGATCTCGCGCGCCGCCACGGCACTGCGCTGGGCCAGGTTGCGCACCTCGCTGGCCACCACGGCGAAACCCCGGCCCTGCTCACCGGCACGGGCCGCTTCCACCGCCGCGTTCAGCGCCAGGATGTTGGTCTGGAAGGCGATGCCTTCGATGACCTGGATGATGTCCACGATCTTGCGCGAGCTGCCGCTGATCGCCTGCATGGTCTGCACCACGTCGCCCACCACGGCACCGCCACGCTCGGCGATCTGCGAGGCATTGACGGCCAGGCTGCTGGCCGAGCGCGCGCGCTCGGCGTTCTGGCGCACGGTGGAGGTCAGATCGGCCATGCTGCCGGCCGTATCGGCCAGGGAGCTGACCTGGTCTTCGGTGCGGCGCGCCAGGTCGGAATTGCCCGAATCGATGTCGGCCGCGGCTTCGGTGATCGAGTCTGTGGACTGCTTGATGCCCGAGACCAGTTCGGTCAGCGTGTCTTCCATGGTGCCCAGCGCCGTGAGCAGGCGCCCGAAGTCGCCTTCGAGTTCCGACGAAAACTCCTGGCTCAGGTCGCCCGCCGCCACCGTCTCGGCGATCAGAATGGCCTGGTTCAGCGGGTGCACGATGCCGCTGCGCAGCAGCACGAAGGACACCAGCGACACGATGAACACACCAGCCCCCAGCAGCAGCACCCACAGGCGCGCACTCTCGAGGTGTCCATGGCCGGCCCGCAGGGCCTGCTCCAGGGGCGCGCGCTGCTCCGCGGTGAGCCCGGTCGCCGAGCCCACCGCAGCGCGGTAGGCGTCGTCGGCCTGGCCGATGCCCGAACTGGCCACCACCATCAATACCGCCACCAGGAAGGCAATGGCACCAAACGCCAGAATGAGGCGCGTTCCAATCTTCAAACGATCCAGGCCCATGGAATTCATCTCCGATATCAGTGTTGTATGTGTATGGCGACCGTTGCGTTCAACAATGTAGCGCGGGCATAACCTCGCCCGAGTCTGCCACGCCTGTATCCATTTGAAACAACGGAAGCATCGTAACAATCCTGGAAAGTGACTGTGTCAAAGGGTTGTTGTCGCGTGTCTGAGACAATTGGCCGGGTGGACCCCTCCAATCTCATCCAAACCGTTCTGATCTATGCCTTGCCCGTGCTCTTTGCGATCACCGTGCACGAGGCGGCCCATGGCTACGCGGCGCGCCATTTTGGCGACAACACCGCCTACATGATGGGCCGGATCACCCTCAACCCGATCAAGCACATCGACCCCATCGGCACCATCCTGATGCCGCTGCTGCTGTACTTCGCCACCTCGGGGGCCTTCCTGTTCGGCTATGCCAAGCCGGTGCCGGTCAATTTCGGCAACCTGCGCAACCCCAAGCGGCACATGATCTGGGTGGCCCTTGCGGGCCCGGCTTCGAACTTCTTCCAGGCCATCTTCTGGGCCGTGTTGCTGGTGGTGCTGGTGGGCATGGGGGTGGACGAGCGCTTTTTCATCGAGATGGCGCGCGCCGGCATCCTGGTCAATCTGGTGATGTGGGCCTTCAACCTGTTCCCGCTGCCGCCGCTCGACGGCGGCCGCATCCTTGTCGGCCTGCTGCCCTGGAAGGCGGCCCACCTGGTCTCGCGCATCGAGCCCTTTGGCTTCTTCATCGTGATGGGCCTGGTGATTGCCGGCGTGGTGGGCACGATCTGGCTGCGCCCGCTGATGTCGCTGGGCTACAGCGCCATCAACCTGCTGCTCACGCCGCTGATGGCCTTGCTGCGCTGACCAGCCCCCTGATTTCCTCCCTTTCGCTGAATCCGTCTTTCCCATGAGCACCACGCGCTTTCTCACCGGCATCACTACCACGGGCACGCCCCACCTGGGCAACTTCGTGGGTTCCATCCGCCCCTCGGTGGCGGCCAGCCTCACGCCCGGCGTGCAGAGCTTCTATTTCCTGGCCGACTACCACGCGCTCATCAAGTGCGAAGACCCGGTGCGCATCCAGCGCTCCACGCTGGAGATCGCGGCCAGTTGGCTGGCCGCGGGCCTCGACCCCGAGAAGGTCACCTTCTACCGCCAGTCCGACATTCCCGAGATCCCCGAACTCACCTGGCTCCTGACCTGCGTGACCGGCAAGGGCGTGCTCAACCGCGCCCATGCCTACAAGGCCAGCGTTGACAAGAACACCGCGGCCGAACGCGATGCCGACGATGGCGTGACGGCCGGCCTGTTCATGTACCCCGTGCTCATGGGCGCCGACATCCTGATGTTCAAGGCGCACAAGGTGCCCGTGGGTCGCGACCAGATCCAGCACATCGAGATGGCGCGCGACATGGCATCGAGCTTCAACCACCTGTATGGCGAGTACTTCGTGCTGCCCGAGGCCGCCATTGACGACCACGTGGCCACCCTGCCAGGCCTTGACGGCCGCAAGATGAGCAAGAGCTACGACAACACCATCCCGCTGTTCAGCTCGCGCGAGCAGCTCAAGAAGCTCATCGGCGGCATCCTGACCGACTCGCGCGCGCCCGGTGAGCCCAAGGAGGTCGAAGGCTCGGCCCTGTTCCAGATCTACCAGGCCTTCGCCACCGAGGCCGAGACGGCCGCGCTGCGCCAGCAGTACGCCGACGGCATTGCCTGGGGCGATGCCAAGCAGCTGCTGCTCGAACGCGTGGACCAGGTGGTCGCGCCCATGCGCGCGCACTACGACGAACTGATCAACAACCCCGCCCGCATCGAAACCAGGCTGCTGGCCGGTGCCGAGCGCGCCCGCGCGCTGGCCACGCCCTTCATCCGCGAGCTGCGCTCGGCCGTGGGTCTGCGCACGCTGGTGCAGTCCGGCACGGCCACCAAGGCGGCCAAGGCCACCAAGGCCGCCCTGCCCGCGTTCAAGCAGTACCGCGAGGCCGATGGCAAGTTCTACTTCAAGTTCGTCGCCGCAGACGGCCGCCTGCTGCTGCAGAGCACGGGCTTCGACGCGCCCAAGGAAGCGGGCCAGGCCATTGCCCAGTTGCAGAAGGGCGGCGATGCCCTGCAGGCGCTGGCGCCGCGGCTGGCCTCGGTGGAGGGTGTCGCGCAGGCCGATGTGGTGGCCGCACTGCAGGCACTGGCCGAGGCTGCGGCAGCCAGCTGAGCCGGGTCAATCCCGGTAGCGCAACCGGGCCCACAGCGTGGGTCGGGTGTCGCCGTTGAGCGATGCCTGTACCGAGGTGATGAAGGACCAGCGCCGATCCGTTGAATCGCGCGAGTGCACCAACGCCAGGCGCCAGCCTGGCGAAAGGTTCTCGCGATTGGCCTCATCGGAAAAGCGGGAACCGCGATAGACCAGGTGGGCTGCGGACAGATCCCGGCCCCCGTGCTTCCACACGCTGGTCAGCACCGCGGTGTGCCGGGAAAAACCCGGCAGCGCATTGCCCGCAAACTGGCGGCCCAGGTTGCGTGACTGGGCCCATGTGTAGCTGCCTGACACACTCCACTGCGGCCCCAGCACCCGGTTCAGTGCCAATCCAGCCTGGTGCAAACGCCCCGCGCTGAATCGAGGGCTCTCCATGTACGGGTCCACCGTGACCTGGCCGGTCTGGATCTGCGCCCCCAGGCCGTCCACATTGTCCGTGTTCACCCCGTCCCGGGGCGGAAGCACCAGGCTGCCATTGGCAAACGTGGCGTTCACGATGTCCTGGCTGGAGAGGCTGGCAAATCCGAAGGTGCGGGCATCGAACTCCCAGTCCAGTTGCGCGGCGCGCTTGCGCCCAAAGGCACCGGGCAACTGGTAGTGGTGGTCGATGGCGATGGCCCCCAGCGCTACAGGCGACAGCGTATGCGCGCTGGGAGAGCGCAGGTTCTCGATGTAGGCCAGGTGCAGCGCACGGCCCGGCCCCATGCGGTAGGACATGCCCACGCGCGGCAAAGGGCGGCGCGGGTGACCGCCACGATCGGCCAAGGGGTCCTCCAAATCTTCACCGGTAAGGGAATCGTAGTAGCGATCACGGACGCTCACGGCCAGGCGGGGCCAGTAGGCCTCGGCGTGCCAGGTCCACGCGCCCTCCTGCCATTGGCCTGCAAGCCAGGGCATCTGGAAGTGCGCCTTGGAGTGGGAGTCCGAGGTGATGAACGGGTCGGACAAACCCGACCCGGCCAAAAAGCGCGTGCTTTCCAGCCCCAGGCTCAGGCGACGAGTGCCCCACTGCAGGGTATGGCGCAACAGCACACCATCATCGGCATCGGCAATGCGCGAATCCTGCGGCCCCCACATGGCCTGGTCGATCACCTGGGCCTGGCCAAAACGCGCCCGGTGCAGCTTGAGCCAAGTCTGCGCATCGGGCGACCAGCGCCATGAGCCCCCCAGATCAGTGCGCTCGCTGCGCTGGCGCGCGAGGCCATTGGCGACAAAGCCATTGCCATAGTCAAGCCCTCCGGGAAAGCTGTAGCGCAACTCCCCCTGCGTATGCAGCATGAACAAACCCAGGCTCTCGGTCGGGCGCATCCCCAGTGCCACGTCCAGGTCTGGTGCGGACAGGCGGTAGCTGGGAGGATCGTTCCGGTTGGGCCACATCTGCACGCCATGGGCGCGCACCTGCCAGGCCCAAGGCAGGGGCGTGGCAGCAAAGCCGTGGTGCGCCACGTCGACCGCGAAGATGTTGTGCTCCGGGTCGCGCGTGGCGCCGGCAATCCAGAGCCACTCATGGCCCTGTGTCAGCATCAGCGGTGCCTGCTTTTCGCTGGTTCCAAAAGCCACGGGATCGCTCATGTAACCTTGGAAGAGCTCGGAACTCCGGCTGAAATCGCTTTCATAGCGGTTGGCCATGAAAAAGTGGCTGCCCGCCCACAGCGGGTAGTACGACGCGCTGGCATAGGCACGCGCCCAGTGCTCCAGGCCGAAGTCGCCGAGCGCCTTGCCCAGGTTGGCCGAGCCCTGGCTGTCGCTGGTCAGCGGATCGAGCGACTTGAGGTAGGGCAGCCGGGTGAGCGCCTCGCGCGCGGCGGCGATGGCGGCCACCGGCTCGCCCTGGTCATTGCGCAGCACCGACTCGATCTGCCAGGGCAGCGGATCCTTGGGGTCGGCCAGGCGCGCGCGCGCCAGCGAATCGAGTGCCGCGGCGCGCTCGCCCAGTTGGTATTCGGCGACGGCCAGCCAGACCTGGGCGCGCGCGTAGCGCGGCTCGATCACCAGGGCCTTGAGCAATTGGGTGCGCGCTGCCCCGGGGTCGCCCTGCTGCAGCGCCAGCAGGCCGGCACCGGCCAGGCTCACATAGTCGTCACCGGCCTGGGCCAGCGCGGCGTCGAAGCCCGCCCGGGCATCGCCCAGGCGCAGGGCCTCGGCGGCCAGCGTGGCCTGCTCGCCCTGGTAGGCCGGGTGGCCCGGCGCCAACGCCACCGCACGCGCCAGGGCCTCGCGCGCACCGCGCAGATCGCCCCGCTCGCGCAGCGCACGCCCCAGGCCCCACTGGGCAGCGGCCCGGTCGGCAGCAGGCTCCTGGCGCGCCTCGGCGCCGTCCACGGCACGGCGGTACAGGGCGATGGCGTCCTCGCCCCGGCCTTCCAGGCGGTGCCAATCGGCATCGGCCAGCAGCAGCGCAGTGGCCTCGGTTGCCTGGGCTCGCGCGGCGTCGAGCCAGGCCCGCGCCTGTGCCCCCTGGTCCAGCGCCAGCAGCAGCTCGGCACGCCGCGCGGCCGTGCGCGGGTCCTGCGTGCGCCGCCAGGCGGTGGCCAGGCGCTGCTGGGCCGCATCCATGCGGTCGTCAAACACCTCCAGATCGGCCAGCAGCAACTCCGCCACGGCCCCGCCCTGGCCGCTGGCGGACAACGCCAGGAGCCGCTCGCGCGCACGCGGCCATTGGCCCGCACGCAAATCGTCGCGGATGGCGGCCAGCGGCGGCGCCACGGCATCGCCCTGCAGCTCCGCCCAGCGCATGGCATCCACCGGGTTGGCCATGACCCATTGCACGCGCTCGCGCGGGCGCACCAGCAGGCGCTTGACCGGGGCCTTGCCGGGCTCGGCATAACCCTGCTCGGCAGGCCCCAGTTCCACCCGGCCGAAGGCATTGGACAGGTCGACCTGGCCCGACAGCACGGTGAGCGTGGTACGGCCCGCCGCGTCGACCTCCACATCCCAATCGGTGCCACGCACCACGGCCAGGGCCGCCGGGGTCTGCAGCTGCAGCGCGGCCGGGGCCTTCTTGGTGCGCGCCCACAAACGCCCGGCAGCCAGCTCCAGCAGGCTGCGCTCGGGCTGCGACTCGCAAAGGCGCAATTGCGCATGGGCCGACATGCGGATCTGCGTGCGGTCGGCCAGCAGCAGGGCGGCCGAGGACAGCTCCAGCGTGCGCACGCCCGCACCCGCGCCCAGTTGCTGGGCCAGCACGGCAGGCGACCAGGGGCCCTCGCCCCCGGGCCAGGTCTGGCCCTGGCCGGCCAGGGCCACGATCTGCGCAGCCACGGCGCCGGATGCCACGCTCCCTCCCGCGCACTGGGCCCAGGCACCGGGCAGGCACAGGGTGGCAGCGGCCAGGGCCACCGGGGTCGTCATCCACGGGCGTGTCGCAGGCATGGCAGGGCCTTTCAGGGTCATTTTTCCAGCGCGTGCGCAAACACCGCAGCACCCGCCACCGCGGGCGGCCGGGCATCGGCCAGGGCCTGTACCTGCAGTTGCAGCCGGTCGGCCTGGGCTGCCCAGAGCGGGGCCAGGTGCACCGCGCGGGCACGCCACACGGCGCAGCACGCCAGAGCGTCGCCCCAGCGGCCCGCATGCACATGCTCGCGCAACGCCAGGCTGGCGGCCACCAAGGCGGCATCGCCGCAGGGGGTGTAGACATCGATGCCGCTGCTGCGGCCGGCCAGCACCACGGCATCGAGCCATGCCAGGGGCGGCGGCCGGGACGGGTCCTGCGGCAAAGCGCTGCGCGTGGCGGCCGACAGCAGGATGCCGGTGCCAAAGGCCTTGTTGGCCCCCTCCAGCCGGGCCGCGGTGTTCACTGCATCGCCCACAGCGGTGTAGGTGAAGCGCCCCTCCGAGCCCAGGTGCCCCACGGCCGCCTCGCCCGTGTGCAGGCCGATGCGCAACTGCAGCTCGGCAAAGGGGGTTCCGGCCCACTGGTTGCGCAAGGCCTGCATCTCCAGCTGCATGTCCTGCGCGCAGGCCAGGGCGCGTGCCGCATGCTGCGGTTCTGCCACGGGGGCATTCCAGAAGGCCATGACGGCATCGCCGATGAACTTGTCGAGCGTGCCGCCGTGGCGGTGCACCGCATAAGTCATGCGCGTGAAGTAGGCATTGAGCGCCTGCGCCACCGATTCCGGCGGCAGCCGCTCGCTCGCCGAGGTGAAGCCCGCCAGGTCCGAGAACAAGAGCGTGAGCACGCGCCGCTCGCCGCTCACGGCGGGAACCTCGCCGCTGGCGATCAGGGCACTGACCACGGCCGGCGGCACATAGCGCCCGAAATCCAGCCGCAGGCGCTCGCGCTGGCGCCGCTCGCGCCAGTAGCTGTCGGTCGCGCCCACGTTGAAATGCAGCACCAGCGCCACCAGCGTGGGCAGCGTGGGCCACCACACCCCCTGCAGGTAGGCGCACAGGCCGCCGATCAAAGCGAGCAGGGCCAGTGCCACACTCAGCCACACAGCCAGCCAGCCACGCCAGCGCCGCGTGAGCGCGGCCACCAGGGCAATGGCCAGGGCCGCCTGCAGCAACGGGCCCGCCGGGTGCGCCGGCACGATCCAGTCTCCGGTCAGGCCATTCATCAGCGCGGTGGCATGCAGCAGCACGCCCGACTGGGTGCCCTGGCCCAGCGCCCGCAGCGGCGTGGTGAACTGGTCGACCCCGCCCACCGGGGTGTTCTGGCCCAGCAGCAGCAAGCGCCCCTGCAGCGCACCGGGTGCCAGCAGCCGCGCCGGGTCCAGCGCCTGGGTGTAGTGCACGTAGGGCAGCGCCACCTCGGGCGCGTAGTAGCGCAGCAGCGCGCCCGCAGGCGGAGGAACCACACTGCGGCCCGTCGCCTGCGCCAGCACGCGCCACAGGGCATCGCCTTGCGCCGGCACGGCGCGCTGCACGCCATCGTCGTCGGGGCGCATGCCCACGTCGCCGTGGAGCGCCTGGCCAAAGACGGAGCGCACCGTCTGCTGGTACTGCGCCACCTGGCCGCTGTGCACCGCCACCTCGGCGCTGGCCAGCACCACCGGCATGCGCCCCTGCAAAGCGCGGGCCAGTGCCGCATCGTCCTCGGGGGACTGCGGGGTGGAAAACAGGATATCGATGCCCAGGCCCGCCGCCCCGGAGGCCGCCAGCGCATCAATGAGTTGCGCGTGCAGGCGCCGCGGCAGAGGCGGCGCGGTCTTGAGCGCAGCCAGGCTGGGTTCGTCGATGCCGACCACTACCACGCCGGCATCGGGCCGCACGGGCGCCGTCATGCTGCTGAACAGGTCGTATTCGAGCCGCTGCAAGGGCTGCCACACCGGCAGCAGGTGCAACAGGGCCAGCAGAGCCAGCGGCACCAGCAGGCGCAGCGCCCACTGGCGCGCTGCATCCCCTGCCCATGCCGTCCGGATCGTGGCCACACGCCCTCCATTACATGTAACACAATGTGTTCACGTGAGGCACTGTATCCCAGAGTGCGGGTGCAGCAAAGCGCAGGGGCCTAGTTTTACAAATGGCGTGCGGTTTTGGCCCGCGCTGTCTTAGACTGCCTTGGCATCCCTGGGGAGACCACCATGAAAGCACTGATCGCATCGGCCACCCTGCTCGCCTTGCTGGCGGGCTGCGAATCGGCCACCACCCGCCCGCCGTCGGGCCCCATGGCCTCGGGCCGGGACCGCACCTTCAGCGTGCCGGTCTATGGCAACGACGCCTCGCCGGCCTACAACGCTGCCACCCGGGAATGCCAGAAGCTGGCGCTGTTCCCCAAGCTGCTGCGCAATGAAGGATCGCGCCTGGTCTTCGAGTGCGTGAGCGACAACCCCAACCGCTGAGCCCGATGGCCCGGTGCCGAACTGCCGTCGCCGTGCTCGCGCTGGCCACCGCCCTGCCCGCGCTGGCCCAGGTGCGCCACGACCGCCCGCCCCCGGTGTGGACCAACAGCCTGGGCATGCCGTTCGTGAAGGTGCCCGCCGGCAGCTTTGTCATGGGTGGGCCCGAGGCACCCGATGTGCTGGCGCGCGCCTATCCGCAACTCGAAGCCAAGCGCTTTGCCGAACTGACCGACGAAGGCCCGGCGCACCGCGTCGTCATCCGCCAGGCCTTCTACCTGGGGCAGCACGAAGTCACGGTGGGCCAGTTCCGGCGCTTTCTGCAGGCCTCGGGCTACCAGCCCGAATCGGAGGCCGACGGTACCGGCGGCTATGGCTACAACCCGCGCTACGACCCGGCCACCACGCGGCGCGGCGACGCCTTCGAGGGGCGCGACCCGCGCTACTCCTGGCGCAACCCGGGGTTCACGCAGGGCGACGACCACCCCGTGGTGAATGTCACCTGGAACGACGCCCAGGCCCTGGCGCAATGGCTCAGCCGCACCGAAGGCCACCGCTACCGCCTGCCGACCGAGGCCGAATGGGAATACGCCTGCCGCGCCGGCACGCGCACGCGCTACCCGCACGGCGATGACCCCGAGGGGCTGCTGCGCACCGCCAATACCTTCGACCAGGAGGCCGCGCCCCAATGGCTGCGCTGGCAGCAGCATGCGCTGCGCGGCAGCGACGGCCATGCGTTCACCGCCCCCGTGGGCAGCTATGCCCCCAACGCCTTCGGCCTGCAGGACATGCTGGGCAATGCCTGGGAATGGGTGGCCGACTGGCATGGCGACCACTACTACGCCGAGTCGCCTGCCGTGGACCCGCAGGGTCCGGCCGAGGGCAGCGTGCGCGTGCGCCGCGGCGGCTCCTGGCACACCTGGTCCTTCTATGCGCGCTGCGGCTACCGCAACTGGAACAGCCCGCAGACGCGCTACACCCTGGTGGGCATGCGGCTGCTGCGCGAAATCATGCCCCCGGCGCCCGCCCGGCCGGCCCCGCGCTCCGCTACCACGCGCCGGCTCGCATCGCCCGTAGTACGGTGAACAACTGTCAAACTTGACCATCCCCAAATTCGGGCATGGAACCGAACGGCAGACATCGCGAATAATGCGGGATGAATCTAGAGGGGAATGACGAATCATGCGCATAGCGGCGTTAGACGACGACGCGCTTCAGCTGGATCTGATCAAACAGGCCACCGAAGCGATGGGCCACGTGTGCCATACCCACCTGACCGGCGCCGCGCTGATGCGCGAGATGCGCCGCGAGACCTTCGACCTGTTGATCGTGGACTGGCACCTGCCCGACACCACGGGCCCCGAGGTGGTGCGCTGGGTGCGCGAAAACGTGGGCAAGCAACTGCCCATCCTGTTCGTGACCAACCGGCAGGAAGAGCGCGACATCGTCGAGGGCCTGGGCAGCGGGGCCGATGACTTCATGGTCAAGCCCGTGCGCATCGGCGAGCTCAATGCGCGCGTGGGGGCGCTGCTGCGCCGTGCCTATCCCCAGAGCACCAGTGGCGTGCTCGATTTCGGCCGCTACCAGTTCTTCCCCGAATCGCGCTCGCTGCAGATCAACGGCAAGGTGGCCGAGCTCAAGAACCGCGAATACGACCTGGCGCTGTTCCTGTTCCAGAACATGGGGCGCCTGCTCTCGCGCGACCACCTCAAGGAGGTGATCTGGGGCCAGGGCTCGGACGTGCTCTCGCGCTCGCTCGACACCCATGTCTCGCGCCTGCGCACCCAACTGGATCTGCGCCCCGTCAACGGCTACTTCATCACCGCCGTGTATGGTGTGGGCTACCGCTTCGAAGCCGTGGAAGCCGACCGCAAGCCTTGATGTACCGCGCAAGTTCCCCTGCTTCCCTGAGCCCCGCCCAACCGCAGACAATGAAGAAGACCGCCGCTGCTGCGGCCCGTAGGAGAGTTGACGTGGCCATCCACCGCCTTGCATTGCCCCTGTCCGCAGCTGCCCTGCTCACGGCAGGCCTGGGTTGCGCGCATGCGCAAGCCACTCCTGATTCACAGACCGATGAGATCCCGCACACCGTCCAGGCCGGCGACACGCTCGAAGGCCTGGCCAACGCCTACCTGGACAACCCGCGCCAATGGCCGCTGCTGCAGCAGCGCAACAAGGTGGCCGACCCCAAGCGCCTGCAGCCGGGCTCCACCGTGTGGATCCCTGTGCGCCTGCAGCCGCAGGCCTCGGCCCAGGTGGAGTTCGTGCAGGGCAACGCCACGGCACAGGCGCCGCGTGGCGACGCGCAACCGCTCACACCAGGGGCCCGGCTGGACGAAGGTATGCGCCTGCAGGTGGGGCCGGACAGCTTTGTCGCCGTGCGCCTGGCCGATGGCACGGTGGTGCGCGTGCAACCCCAGTCCGACCTGCAACTGCGGCAACTGCGCCGGCGCGGGCGTGCGGGCAGCATCCAGTCGGTGATGGAGATGCGCGCCGGCAGCGTGGAGTCGAGCGTCACGCCCAGCGCCGATGCGCTGCGCCGTTTCGAGATCCGCACACCGCGCGCCGTGACCAGCGTGCGCGGCACCGAGTTCGGTGTGGCGCTGGCGGCGTCGGGCCAGGCCACGGCCTCGGTGCTCGAAGGCTCGGTGGCCGTGCAGGCCCGCGCCGAAAACGCGGCCCAGCCAGCCGCCGACGCCACCTTGCTGGCACGCGGCCAAGGCCTGTCGGTAGCGCCCGATGGCACGCTGGGCGCGCCGCGCCCCTTGCTCGCGCCGCCCGACCTGTCCACCGTGCCGGCACAGCTGCACGACCTGGGCGTGCTGGCCATCAACCTGCCGGCCACGCCCGGCGCCAGTGCCTATGTGGCCCAGGTGGCGCGCGATGCAGCCATGACGCAGGTGCTGCGCAGCGGCCGCTTCGCCGATGGCCAGTTGCGCTGGGCAGCACTCGACGACGGCAGCTACCACCTGGCCGTGCGCGCCGTGGACGAGGCCGGCATTGCCGGGCAGCCCGCCACGCGCCCCATCACCATCAAGACCCGGCCAGTGCCGCCGCTGTACCAACAGCCGGCCCCCGGCGCCGTGCTGCCGCGCGTGACCGGCATGCTGCGCTGTACCGAAGTGCCTGGTGCCCGCTGGTACCGCATCCAGGTGGCCGCCACGGCAGACTTCGCCACGCCGCTGCTGGACGAAGGCCGCCTCAACCCCTGCCAGCTGACACTGGCCACGCTGCCCCTGGGCAACTACTTCTGGCGTGCCGCCACCATCGCCGAACTGCCCGGTGGCGCGCTGGACCAGGGGCCGTTCGCCCCCGCCCAGCCCTTCACCGTGGCGCAGCAGCCCGCCGCCCTGGACCTGGCATCCATGCAGGCCAGCGATGGCGACACCATCGTGCGCCTGCACTGGCCCGCCCAGGCCGGCCAGCGTTTCCGCGTGCAACTGGCCTCGGACCTGGAATTCACCCGGATCCTGCAGGACACCCAACTCGACGAACCGCGCTGGACCTCGGCGGCCGATCTCTCACCGGGCCCGTACTTCGTGCGCATCCAGGTGCTGGACCCCTCGGGCCTGCAAAGCGAGTTCTCGCCGCCGCGCAGCATCCGCGTGGGCACGGGGCTGAACACCAGCTCCGGGCTGCCGCTGTCCACCATGGGCGGTGATCCGGTGCGCCGCCCCTGAGCCGGCCGCGCCCGATGCCCACGCAGCACTCCCGCACGCGCAACCAGCAGCGGCGGGTCGAATGGGCCGCCATTGCGCTGACGCTGCTGGCCCTGGTGGCCTGGCTGAGCACGCCCAGCGCTTTGCCGCGCACCAACCACCTGGTGCAGGACACCGGGCTGCGCCTGGTATCGCGCCCGCCGCAGCCCGGCATTGCCGTGATCGCGGTGGACGACCGCAGTATTGGCGTGATCGGGCGCTGGCCCTGGCGGCGCGCCCTGCATGCCCAGCTGATCCAGAACGTCTCGCGCCAGCAGCCGCTGGTGATCGGCATGGACGTGCTGTTCAACGAAGAAGACCTCGATTACCCCGAAGACGACCTGCTGCTCGCCGATGCCGTGGCCCGAAGCGGCCGGGTGGTGCTGCCGGTGATGCAGCGCCAGGGTCCGTACGACCCGGGCGATGGTGCAGACCGGCCGATTGCCGCGCTGGAGCAGGCAGCCGCCCGGCTCGGGCATGTGCATGTGGCCGCCGACGAGGACGGCGTGGTGCGCGGCCTGTACACCCGCGAAGGGCCCGCCAGCGCGCCCTGGCAGCACTTCAGCATGGCCATGCGCTGCGTGGCCACGCCCTCGCTCGGTGGCTGCCCGCCAGCCCGCTGGAGCGACCCGCCAGCCGATGGTGCGCGCTGGGAGCGTGCCGGCCGGCGCCTGATCCCGTATGCGGGCGGCCCGGGGCATTTCACCACCTACTCCTATATCGACGTGCTGCGCGGCGAGGTACCGGCCGATGCCTTCGCCGGCAAATACGTTCTCGTGGGATCGGTCGCGGCCGGACTGGGCGACATGTTCGCCACCCCGGTGGGCCAGGAGTCGCGCCTGATGCCCGGTGTGGAGGTGATTGCCCAGGTGCTCGACGCCGACCTGGCCGGCGTGCACATCCACAGCGCGCCGCCCGCGCTGAACATGGCTTTCAACCTGCTGCCCGTGGTGCTGGCGCTGCTGGCGCTGCTGCTGCTCGGCCCCTTCACCGCCCTGCTCACCAGCATCGCGCTGGGCGCACTGACCCTGGCCCTGGCCGTGGTGCTGCCCGTCTGGACCGGCCTGCAGTTCGCGCCCGCGGCCGCCCTCATCGGCCTGGTGCTGGCCTATCCGCTGTGGAGCTGGCGGCGCCTGAGTGCCGCAGCCCAGTTCCTGCGGCTGCAGATGGAGAACCTGCAGCGCCAGGGCCTGGTGATCCCCCTGCGTGGCCCGGCGGCCCACAGCGGCGACTTCCTGGAGCGGCGCATCAACGCGGTGGAATATGCCTCGCGCCAGCTGCGCGACATGCACCACTTCGTAAGCGAGAGCCTGCAGCAACTGCCTTCTCCCACCATGGTCTGCGACACGGAAGGCCGCATCCTGCTGGCCAACACGGCGGCACGGCGCCATCTGCTGGGGGTGGCCGAGGTCGAGGGCGATCCCATGGTTTGGCCCCTGCAGGGCCGCCAGATCGCCGATGTGCTGGGGGACCTGATCGACATCGCCACCGAACAGCCGCTGGTGACTCCCGAGCGGCTGGCCAGCCGCAGCCTGCCGGCCCGCCGGGAGGGCCGCGATGCAAAGGGCCGCAGCGTGCTGGTGCAAAGCCGCCAGTTCACCGACCTGGCGCAGTCAGGCTGGCTCGTGACCCTGGTGGACCTGACCGAGATACGCAGTGCCCTGCAGCAGCGCGACGAAGCCATGCACTTCATCTCGCACGACATCCGCGCGCCCAATGCCTCAATCCTCACCCTGCTGGAGATGCACCAAGCCTACCCGGGCCGCATGACGGACGCAGAGCTCATGCAGCTCATCGCGCGCTATGCCAAGACGTCGCTGGGCATGGCCGAGAACTTCATCCAGCTGGCCAGCGCCGAATCGCAGGCCATGCGCCGGGAACCGCTGGACCTGGTGGACGTGCTGCACCAGACCGTGGACGAGGCCTGGGTGCTGGCCCGCGACGCCGATGTGGAGGTGGTGGTGGCCGAGGCGCCGGAAACCGCCGCCTTCACGGGCGACCGCTCGCTGCTGTGCCGCGCCCTTGGCAACGTGGTGAACAACGCCATCAAGTACAGCCCGGGCGCAAGCATCGTGCGCTGCACCCTGATAGAGCGGCCGGGCCAGTGGGTGCTGGCTGTGCGCGACGAGGGCCCCGGCATCGCCCCGGCCCTGCAGGACAAGCTGTTCGCCCCGTTCCAGCGCCTGCACGACCGCAGCCATCCCGGCATCGCCGGCGTGGGGCTGGGCCTGGCCCTGGTGCGCACCGTGGTGCAGCGCCATGGTGGCAGCATCGAGGTCGAGAGCGATGAGGGCAAGGGGGCCGAGTTCCGCCTGGTGCTGCCCCAGACCGACACGGGGGCGGCAACGGCGGAGTGAATCGGGGCCGGCCCGTCAGACCGTGGCGGCGTAGGTTTCCGCTTCGCGCACGGGGTCCGACAGCGCGTCACCCTCGCCCGCCAGCAGCCCGATGCAGTCGAGCGCCGTGGGCGGATCGCAGGGTTGGGCGTACACGCGCAGGGCGATGTCCTGCGCGGCGGGCGAGAAGAACAGCCACAGCTTGTCGGCCTGTTTGTCATAGCACGAGAAAAGGGCACGCTTCGATCCGGCAGGCGAGATCAGAAACTGCGACATGAACATCTGCTGGATGCGCTGGGTGGGCTCGAAAGCCTGGGCATCGTTGCCCAGCGACAGTTTGTACCAACTTTTCATGGGAGCCTTTCGACCGCAAGGTCTGTTGTGTCTGGCCCCATCGTATTTTCGGGCAGGGGATTCGCCGCCTCCCCCAGCGCTCGAAGGCCTGTAGGACGGGCACCCCTGCGGCCGCAGGAGCCGCCGGCTGGAGATCCCCTATGATGGCGCCATACCATCGGTACCGGTTCAGCTTGAGAGGTTGTCGGCATGCTCCATGTTCGACCTCTCCTCCCTGCTGCAGGGATTCATTCTGGGCCTCGGCGTCTTTCTGTGCCCCGGTCCCAAGGACGTCCTCATCCTGCGCGAGGCCCTGGCGGGCCGGCCCCCAGCGCTGCTGATCGGCATCGGCGTGGGCAGCGACGCCGCCTTGATCGCCCTGGGCATCCTGGGCCTGTCGGCCGCGCTGAACCAGGCCCCGGGCTGGCAGGCTGCGGCCCTGTGGCTGGGCACAGGCCTTTTGCTGGTGCACGGCGCCAAGGCCTTGCACAGTGCCTTGCACCCCACCCGGGAACCCCGCGCGGGCGCCGCGCCGGAACCCTCCACAGGCCTGCGGACGGTGCTGCTGACCTCCTTGCTGAACCCGGCGGCGTGGATGGACACGGTCCTCGTCATCGGCACCGTGGGGGCATCGCTGGCCCCGGGTGCCCGCCCGGGTTTTGCCACCGGCGCCGTGGCCGCATCGCTGCTGTGGTTCTGCGCCCTGGTGGCGGGCGCCGGCCGCGCGCGGCGCCACATGGCCTCGCCACGCACCTGGCGCCTGCTCGATGCGGGCGTGGCCCTGGCCATGCTGGGCATGGCGGCCTACCTCGCCTGGGCTCAGTGCTTGCCCAGGTAGGCCTCGCGCACGGCCGGGTCTTCCAGCAGGGCCCGGGCCGGGCCCGATGAGGCGATCTCACCGGTCTTGAGCACATAGGCCCGGTCAGCCACCTTGAGCGCCTGGTTGGCCATCTGCTCCACCAGCAGGATGGTCATGCCGCGCTGCTTGAGCGTGCGGACCACCGCAAAGATCTCCTTGACGATCAGCGGGGCCAGGCCCAGCGAAGGCTCGTCGAGCAGCAGCAGGCGCGGGCGCGCCATGAGCGCGCGGCCAATGGCCAGCATCTGCTGCTCGCCCCCGCTGAGCGTGCCGGCCATCTGGTGCTGGCGCTCGCGCAGGCGCGGGAAGGTGGTGAACTGCTCTTCAAGGTCCGTGCCGATGGACGCATCACCCGCCGGCCGCAGGTAGGCGCCCAGAAGCAGGTTGTCGCGCACGCTCTGGTCCGGGAACACCTGGCGCCCTTCGGGCGACTGGGCGATGCCCAGGGCCACGCGCCGGTGCGCCGGTGTGCGCGCCAGGTCCTGGCCATCGAAGGCGATGCGCCCGCCGGCACAGGGCTCGAGCCCCGAGATGGCCTTCATGAGCGTGCTCTTGCCGGCGCCGTTGCCGCCAATGAGGGTGACGACCTCACCGGCCGCCACCGTGAGGCTCACGCCCTTGAGGGCCTGGATGGCGCCGTAGTTCACGGCGAGCTGTTCGATCTGGAGCATGGGCATCTCAGGCAAGGGCATGGGCAGGAGGTGGTGTGGCCGCGGCGCTGTCCTCCTCGTCATCCACGCCCAGATAGGCGGCAATGACCTTGGGGTCCCGCTGCATGGCGGCGGGCGCGCCTTCGGCGATCTTGGCACCGTAGTCGAGCACCACCACATGGTCGGACACGGCCATCACCAGGTCCATGTGGTGCTCGATCAGCAGCACGGTGATGCCTTTGGCGCCAATGCGCCGGATCAGCTCCGTCAGCGCCTGCGTCTCCTGCGGGTTCAGGCCGGCGGCCGGCTCGTCCAGCAGCAGCAGGCGCGGCTGCGTGGCCAGCGCCCGGGCCAGCTCCAGCCGGCGCTGCAGGCCGTAGGGCAGGCTGCCGGCCTCGTCATGGGCCCGGTCCAGCATGCCCACGAACTGCAGCAGACGCACCGCCTCCTCGCGCGCCTGGCGCTCCTCGCGGCGCGCCGATGGCAGGCCGAGCAGGCTGGCCCAGAAGCCCACGCGCAGGTGCGGGTGCAGGCCGGCCAGCACGTTGTCGAGCACGCTCATGTGGGCAAACAAGCGCAGGTTCTGGAAGGTGCGCCCTATGCCCAGCCGGCAGATCTGGCTGGCGCGCACGCGGGCAATGCCCTGCCCCCCGAACTCGATGCGCCCCCGGTCCGGCGCCACAATGCCCGACAGGATGTTGAGCAGCGTGGTCTTGCCGGCGCCGTTGGGGCCGATCAGCGCATGCACATGGCCCGCGCGCAGCGACAGGCTGACCTCGTTGGTCGGCACCACGCCGCCATAGGCCTTGTAGAGGCCATTGGCCTGGAGTATCACACCTCCGGCCTCGGCGCCCGGCGCCTGGCGCGGCTGCCATTCCCCCTGCACCACCGGCAAGGCCTGCACTTGGTACAGCCGCGGCCACAGGCGCCGCCCCAGCCGCTGCAGGGCCCCGGCCAGGCCTTGCGGCATGGCGTACAGGGCAAACAGCAGCAGCGCGCCGTACGTGAAGTGCTGCAGCCCGGGCCAGCGCGCGAGGAAGGCGTCGAGCAGCGTGAGCGCGATGGCCCCCACGGCCGGCCCCATGACCGAGGGCCCGCCGAAGAGCACGATGAGCAGCAGGAAGATCGACAGGTTGAAGCTGATGAAGTCGGAGTTGATGTACTGGTTCTGCTGCGCCACCAGGGCCCCGGCCACGCCGCAGGTCACGGCGCTGATGACGAAGGCCAGCACCTTGGTGCGGTAGACGTCGATGCCCACGCTCTCGGCCGCCACCTCGGCCGCCTGCACGGCCTGGAAGGCACGGCCGTACTTGCCGCCCAGCAGGGTGCGCAGCACCAAGTGGGTAGCCAGCGCGAAGGCCAGCACCAGCCAGGCCCAGCCGCGCATGTCCAGCATGCGCCCGCCGATGGAAGGCGGCACGATGCCGTAGATGCCCTGCTGCCCGCCAAAGGGCACCTGCCACTCGGTCACGATCTTCTCGACCACGATGCCGAAGCCGATGGTCACCATGGCCAGCGACGGCCCCTTGACGCGCAGCGAGGGCAGCGCGATCAGCACGCCGAAGAGCCCCGCCACCACGGCCGCGGCCACCAGCGCGAGCCAGGGGTTCCAGCCCGCCTGGGCCGTGAGCAGCGCCGCCGTGTAGGCCCCGGCCGCGAACAGGCCGGCATGGCCGAGCGATTTCTGACCGCTCCAGCCCACCAGCACGTTCAGGCCGGCGGCGGCCAGGTAGTACATGCCCGCCGTGAAGATGATCTTGAGGTAGAAATCGTTGCTGATCGCCAGGGGGACCAGCACGGCCGCCGCAGCGGCTGCGATGAACGCAAGGGTATGGGTGCGCATGCTGTGCTCACACCTTCTCGAAAGGCTTCTGGCCGAACAGCCCTTCGGGCTTGACCACCAGCACCAGGATGATGAGCGCAAAGACCGTGATCTCGCGCAACTCGGCACGCCACAGGCCCACCAGCGCCTCGATGCAGCCCAGCAGAAAGCCGCCCGCGATGCAGCCGCGGGGGTTGGTGAGCCCGCCGACAATGGCCGAGGAAAACGCCTTGAGCGCAATCGCCAGCCCCATGAAGACCGAGGCCGTGGTGATGGGCGCGATCAGCAGGCCGGCCAGCCCCGCCAGGCTGGAAGAGATGACGAATGCCAGCACCACCATGGCCCCCACGTTGATGCCCATGAGGGCGGCAGCCTGCTTGTTCACCGCGACCGCACGCACGGCCTTGCCGATCTTGGTGCGGCGCAGCACGTAGTCCAGCGCCAGCATGACCACGGCCGTGACGCCGAGCACCAGGATCTCCTGCGCGCGGATGCCGGCCCCCGCGACGCGGATCACTTCGTCGCCCAGCGGCGAAGGCATGGCCATCGATCCCGGGCCCCAGATGGCCAGCGCGGTGTTCTGCACGATGATGCCGAAGCCGATGGTGCTCATGACCCAGGCCATGCCGGTGGCGCCCACGAAGGGCCGCACGGCCGTGAAGTACAGCACTACGCCGAGCAGTGCCAGCAGCGCGAGCGACACCACGAGCGCCAGGCCATAGCGCGCGAAGGTCACGTCGGCCGCGGCCAGCACGCCCGTGTGCCCCTTGCCCGAGAGCAGCAGCAAGGTGGCCACCGCGATGAAGGAGCCCGCGACCAGGAACTCGCCCTGGCCGAAGTTGAGCGTCTTGGTGGTCGTGTGGGTGATGCTGAAACCCAGGGCGACGAGCGCATAGATTCCACCGAGGGCCAGGCCGCTCAGCAAGGCTTGCAGGACATTGGTCATGGGCTGTGGGGCTCCGCTGTGGCGCGCTGGGCGCGCATCACTTCTTGTAGTCTGCCGGCGTCAGCGCCTTGGTGATGGCATCCTCGTAGGCCGCCACCTTGCCATCGCGCCAGCGCGCCAGGTGGAAGTCGGCGACCGACAGGGCTTCATGGTCGCCCTTGGCAAACGGCTTCTGGTAGAGCTTGACCACGCCCTGGGTGTCGGGCACGCCGTTCTCCAGCGTGGCGGCGAGCTTCTCGCCATCGGTGCTGCCGGTCTTCTTCACGGCAGCGGCCAGCAGCATCACCGAGTCGTAGGACTGCGCAGCCGCCACGAAGGTGGGCAGCTGCGGGTAGCGCTCGCGCACCCGGGCGGCCAGCGCCACGGCACGGGGGTTGCTGTCTTCGGCCGTGGAGGTGGCGAAGATGATGTGCTCGGCCAGCTTCTTGCCGGCCGTGTTGAGCAGCGGCGTGCTCATGTTGCCCCAGGTGCCCAGCGTGGTGGGCAGGTAGTTGATCTTTTCCATGCTGCGCAGCAGCTGGGCGTTGGCATCGGCCAGGCCGTAGACGATGAGCGTGTCGGCCCCGGCATCGCGGATCTTGGCCAGCTGCGAGGTCATGTCCGTGTCCTTGGGGCCGAACTTCTCCACCGCCACGGCCTTGGCGCCATGCAGGGCCAGCACCTCGGTCAGGTCCTTCACGCCCTGCTGGCCGAAGCCCGTGGAGTCGGCGATGAAGGCGATCTTCTGGTTCTTGGTGGCCTTGATCGCGTAGGCGATGAGCAGCGCCACCTGCTCGCGGTCCACCATGGAGACGCGGTAGATGTAGTTCTGCGCCTCGTTGGCGTAGCGCTTGGTGATGTCGGTGGCCGTGGCCACGGGCACGATCACGGGCACCTTCTTCTGCTGCGGAATGTGCAGCCAGGCCAGGGCATTGCCCGAGTTGGTGGGCCCGACCACCGCCGCCACCTTCTCGCTGTCGATCAGCTCGGTCATGTTCTGGATGGACTTGGGCGGCTGGCCCGTGTCGTCGCGCACGATGCCCACGACCTTGCGGCCGAGCAGGCCGCCGGCCTTGTTGATGTCTTCGATGGCCAGATCGAACCCGTGGCGGGCGGCCACGCCCAGTTCGGCCGCGCCGGTGCCCGACTGGTCGGCATTGAAGCCGAAGCGGATGTCCTGCGCCTGCGCCGCGGACAGGCCGAGCGCCAGCGCCGCAGCCGCGATCAGCGGCCGGACCAGGGAGGGGATGCGGTGTTTCAGCTTCATGTTTTGTCTCCTGTCGTTGTCATTGGAAAAAAGGCGGCCCTGTTGCGGGCCTGCCGGCGGTCTCTGTCAGCCTCTGATTTCTGCGAGCAGCGCGAGCGCGCGGTCCACGCGCACGTCGTGCTCCTGCGCCATGCTTTTGGCAATGCGGTCGATCTCGTCCCCGGTGGCACCGGCCACCAGCGCGATGTTGCGGGCGTGCAAGGCCATGTGGCCGCGCTGGATGCCTTCGGTGGACAGCGCGCGCAGGGCGCCCAGGTTCTGTGCCAGGCCCACGGCCACGGCCACCTCGCCCAGCTCCTGCGCCGACTGCACGCCGAGGATACGCAAGGCCAGGCGCGCCAGCGGATGGGTCTTGGTGGCGCCGCCCACCAGGCCCACGGGCATGGGCATCTCGATGCTGCCAACCAGGGCGCCGCTGGCGTCCTTCTCCCAGCGCGTGAGCGAGGTGTAGCGCCCTCCCCGGCAGGCGTAGGCATGGGCACCGGCCTCCACTGCGCGCCAGTCGTTGCCGGTGGCGACGATGACGGGGTCGATGCCGTTCATGATGCCCTTGTTGTGCGTGGCCGCGCGGTAGGGGTCGACCACCGCGAAGCTGCAGGCGTCGATGATGCCGTCGATGATGCGCTCGCCGCTGTGCTCGGCCGTGGCCAACACCTCGGGTGTCAGGCGCACGCGTGCCCGGGCCAGGCGCAGGTCGGCCAGGTTGGACAAAATGCGCAGGCGCACCGTGCCGCCGGTGATCTGCTCCACCAGCGGCGAAACGGCCTCGGCCATGGTGTTGACGGTGTTGGCGCCCATGGCATCGCGCACGTCCACGATGAGGTGCATGACCACCATGGGCCCGCGCGGCGCGTCGTCGAAGACATGCACCTCGATGTCGCGGCAGCCGCCGCCCAGTCCGATCAGCACCTTGTCGCGGCTGTTGGCCACGGCCAGGATGGCCTCGCGCTGCAGCAGCAGGGCCTGGCGCGCGCCGTACGGGTCGGCGATACCGATGACCTGCACCTGGGCGCGCATCAGCGGGCCGGTGCTCGACGCCTGGAAGCCCCCGCATTCGCGTGCCAGCTTGGCCATGTAGGACGCGGCGGCCACCACCGAGGGCTCTTCCACCACCATGGGCACCAGCACCTCGCGGCCATTGACCTGGAAGTTGCCGGCCACGGCAAAGGGCAGCTCGAAGGTGCCGATGACATTCTCGATCATGCCGTTTGCCCGCTCCACACCCAGGGCGCCACCCGGCCCGGCCAGCAGCGCGGCCTCGTCGGCCGTGAGCCCCGCAGCCTGCACCACGTGGTCGAAACGCTGGGCGGGGCTGAGTGCACGGAACTGGGGAAGGCGGGAGTCGGCGACCATTTGGGGGTGTCCTCGGGATGTGATGGAGCGGACTCTAGGCCATCTGTACCAGCATCAATGGGTACAGTTTTCAGGGACAGTTGCGCCATCTGTCCAGGTACACACCGGCTGTGTCATAGTGGTCCAACCGCTGTGGAACCCCATGAAAGCCGCTCCCAAGACCGCCTCGCTGACCCTCACGCTGGCCGATTCCATCGACCGGCAGATCCGCGATGGCGCCTACCAGGCCGGCGACAAGCTGCCCTCGCTGCGCGAGCTGGCGCAGCTGCACGGCTATGCCAAGAACACCATCGTTGCCGCCTTCGAGATGCTCGTGGCGCGCGGCCTGATCGAGCCGCGCCGGGGTTCGGGCTACTTCGTGCGTGCCCAGCCCCAGGCCGCGACCAAGGAGGAAGAAGCCGGCTCGCTGGGCCGCGCGATGGACATCGTGTGGCTGATGCGCGAGCAGCTCAAGTCAGAACCCGGCGCGCTGGCCGTCGGGGACGGCTTTCCGCCCGTGGAATGGCTGGCCGATGTGCGCCTGGACAAGTTCCACCACAAGGTGGTGCGCACGGGCCTGGGCGCCCTGTTCCGCTATGGCAACCGCTTCGGCTACGAGCCGCTGCGCCACCACCTGGTGCGCAAGCTGGCGGACCTGGGCATAGGCACCGAGCCGCGGCAGATCGTGCTCACCCACGGGGCCAACGAGGCCATGGACACGGTGATCCGCTACTTCGTGCCACCGGGGGCACCGGTGCTGGTGGACGACCCGGGCTACTACCCGCTGTTCGGCAAGCTCAAGCTGGCGGGCGCCCACATCGTGGGCGTGCCACGGCTGGCCGACGGGCCGGACCTCGATGCGCTGGAGCAGTTGCTCATCGTGCACAAGCCGCGGCTTTTCTTCACCCAGTCGGTGGCGCACAACCCCACGGGCTCGGACCTCACGGCCGCCAAGGCCTACCGCGTGCTGCAGCTGGCGCAGAAGTACGACCTGATGATCGTGGAGAACGACCCGCTGGCCGACTTCAAGCCCACCGGGGCGCCGCGCCTGTCCGCGCTGGACCAGCTCGAGCGCACCATCTACATCGGCAGCTTCTCCAAGTCCTTCTCGGCCGCGCTGCGCGTGGGTTTCATTGCCTGCGGCGCCGACCTGGCCAGCGATATTGCCGACCTCAAGGCGCTGATCCATGTGAGCAGCTCGGAGTACGCCGAGCGCACGGTGGACGTGATCCTGAGCGAGGGCCACTACCAGCGCCATATCCAGCGCCTGCGCGACCGGCTGGCCGCCGCCACGCAGAGCGCCACGCAGATCTTCGACGCGGTGGGCGCCGAGGTGTTCACGCGCAGCCCGCAGTCGCTGTACCAGTGGGTGGCCCTGCCGGGCGTGCAGGACTCGTTGGCCTTTGCGCAGCAGATGTTGCCGCGCCAGATTGTCATGGCACCGGGGCGCATCTTCTCGGTGGACTTTGCGGCCACCTCGCGCTGGTCGCGCTTCAACGTGGGCGCGGTGACCGACCCGCGCTTTGCCAAGGCCTTGCGCAAGGCGTTGCTGCAGGCGGCGGAGGCGGTCGGGCGAACCTGAAGACGCAGCCTGCCTGGGCCAGAATGCGCCATGCACGAACACCCACATGCCCACGCACCCGGCGAGCCCCACCACCATGGGGACCATGGCCACAGCCATGCACCAGGCGGCGAGCACAGCCACGCCCCCTCGGTCACGGCCGCCAACGAGCGGCGCATCCGCCTGGTCTTTGCGATGACGGCCGGCTATGCCGCCGTGCAGGCCGTGGGCGGCGCGCTGTCAGGCTCGCTGGCGCTGATCGCCGATGCGGGGCACATGGTCTCGGATGCGGCGGCCCTGCTGCTGGCGCTGATCGCCTACCGCGTGGCGCGGCGCCCACCCGACCTGAAGCGCACCTACGGCTTTCACCGCGTGCGCGTGCTCGCGGCGCTGGCCAACGGGGCCTCGCTGCTGTTGCTCGTGGCCTGGATCGCCTGGGAGGCGGTGCAGCGCTTTCGCACGCCCTCGGAGGTGCTGGCAGGGCCCATGCTCGTCGTCGCGGCCATCGGGCTGGCGGTCAACCTGGCGGGCGCCTGGATCCTCCTGCGTGGCGAGCGCAACGACGGCAACCTGCGCGGCGCCCTGCTGCACGTGGTGGGGGACCTGCTCGGATCGGTGGGCGCCATCGCGGCGGCCATCGGCATCATGGCCACGGGCTGGACGGTGCTGGACCCGCTGCTCTCGGTGCTGGTCGCCGTGCTGGTGGTGCGATCGGCCTGGGGGCTGGTATCGGATGCGCTGGTGGTGCTGCTGCAGGCCGTGCCCCGGGGGCTGGACCTGGCGGCCGCCGAGGCCGGCATCCGTGCCCTGCCGGGCGTGGCCGAGGTCGGCCACTTCCATGCATGGACCTTGACGGACGACAGCACGGTGGCCACCGTGCACGTGGCGCCCGCACCGGGCACCGACCCACTGGCCCTGCCGGCGCTGGTGGCCGGCTACCTGCGCCGCGAGCACGGCATCGGCCATGCCACGGTGCAGGTGGATGCGCCGGGCCATATCGAGGCCCCGGCGCATTGAAGTGAAACGCCCCCTGAGTCGCTTCGCGCCTCGGTGCCACCGCCAGAGGCGGTGTCTCTTCGGGCACGTCCAAGCCTGCGCAGGCAGGCTTGGAGCCACGGCCCTCAGCCCCTCTCTCATATTGCTTCGCAATCTGGGAGGGGGACGCCCCCAGTGCGGCGGGGCGGCCCTTGCGCGGGGGCACTGGCCTTGGCCGCGCCAGTTTCATGCGTCGCGGGTGGCGCACCGCGCAATGAATAACTGAAAGGAAAGAACCGATTGGTCAGCGGTAGGTGAAGTTCGCGACGATAGGAATCGCAGCCGCCACCGGGGTGGTGATGGTCAGCGTGCCCGTCATGCGGCCGGTGTTGCCGCTGAAGGTGCAGGTCGACATGGTCCAGGTGGCCTGCGCAGCGCCGGCGTTTTCCAGCACCGTCTGCTGCAGCGCCGGATCGCTGCAGAACGCGGCCTGGTTGCCGGGCTTGGGCATGTTGTTGATGGTGATCAAGGGCACGGGCGTGCCCTGGGCCGTCACGCGGATGTCCAGGGTGTAGTTGCTTGGGGTGCCGGCATCGATCACGACATCACCGAAGCTCACCAACGTGAAGCCGGGGCCGGTCAGGCTTACGGCAGGGTAGAGGGTGCCACCGAAGTTCAGCTGCGGAATGCGCAACACATTGCCCGCCGAGGTGAAGCTGATCTCGGCCCCCACGCTGGCATCGTTGAGGCGCAGCTGGCCAGGCGAAGCCAACTGGATCACCACATCGCGGAACTTCAGGTTGCCGTCGATCTGCAGAATGGGAAAGCGCAGACGGCCCGTGGCCGCATCGAACACAGCGGGGTCGGCTGCGTGCGCGGGTGCAGCAGCCAGGCCGGCCATGGCGACGGCCAGTGCGAGGGCGGAATTGCGGAGGGAGATCATTGGCACATCCTTCGTGGCATGAAATGAATGGAAAGGGCGGGTACGCGCGAATTCTTGCACAAGGCCGTTGAACGCTCCGTGTGGGCACGGGGAAATCCATCGGCTTTATTTATGCCACCTATTTGCGGGACAGCACACTACGCGCAAACCCGGCAGGCTACCGCTTTTGGCCTGTTTCCACCACACCACAAACGGGTGATGCCGGGGCCCGGAGGCCAGGGCAAGGTCACGCCACGAGCTGTTGGCGGAAGAAGGCCAGGATCTCGTCGCGCGCCGCCGCCGTCGGCTGGCCTGCGCCATCGATGAGATGCGCAGTCACCACGCTGTGCGGGCTGGCCACCACGTGCTCGAAGAAGGGCGCCGTCTCCGGGTTGGCCGAGCTGTCGGGCAGCACGCGGGTGGCGAAGCGCGGACCCAGGGCCTCGGAGAATGCCGCGAATCGCTCGGCCCGGCAGTGCCGGTCGCCCTCGAAGCGGTAGGCCAGCGCGGTCAGGCCGCCCTGCTCCAAGCGCTGGCGCACCGCCGCCAGTTCGGCGGCACCCATGCCTGTCCCGGCCGGGTCGTCCAGAGGCAGCGAGGGCTGGCACACCACGGGGGCGATCACCGCAGGCTCCAGCACCATCGACAGCGCGAAGCTGCCCGTGAAGCACATGCCGATGGCGCCGACGCCCCGCCCGCCGCATTCCGCATGCGCCAGCTGCGCCAGCGCGCGCAGCCACCGCACCACCGGGGTGTCACCCTGCCCGGCCAGTGCCCTGAACTCGGCGCTGATGCAGGTGCGCCGGAACACGGCGATGCCCTCGTCGACCGCCGGCACCGCGCCATCGCGGCCGAACAGCGAGGGCATGAACACCGTGAAGCCGGCATCGCGCACCCAGCGCGCAAAGCGCGCCACCTGCGGGCTGATGCCTGGCATCTCGGCCATCACCACCACGGCCGGACCGGAACCGGCCTGGTACACCGGGCGCATCACCCCCTCGATCGTGACCTCGCGCCGGTCGAAATCCTCCAGGGCGTCGTCCTGGTCCATGCGGCGGCCCGGCATCACGCGGCCGCCGGGGCGCCTGGCGCCAGCAGGTGCTGCAGGTGCGCGTAGCCCGCGGCGCGGGTGAAGTCCGCCAGGTGCCACAGGCGGCCGTTGGCGCCCCAGTGGCCATCGGGCACCTCCTGCAGCAGAGTGGAAGTGGCCAGCCGTCGCGCATCGCCCGCCGGCATGGCCTGCACGAAGGCCTGGTGCATCTGCTGTGCGTAGCGGCCCCGGGCGCCCTCGTCCAGCACGCCCTGCGGCACGTGCACGATGGCCATGCAGGGCAGCAGGAGGGCGGTGGCGTCGGCGCCGCCACAGGTCCACTGGCCGGCTTCGATCTCCTCCACCAGCACCCAGCACAAGGACTGGGCGGCAGGGTCGTCGGGCGGCATTTGTTCGGCGGCGGTGGCCGCGGCGGTGATGCCGCGGGCCAGCAGGCGGCGGTGTTCGCCGGGGAATGCCCCTTTCGGGATTTTCACGAGGATATTGGGCACATGCGCTCCTGTTGCGGTGGAAAGCTGGCATTGGAACCCTGCGGCCGCCACAATAGGAGTGTCTGTTCCGACATTTTCAAGGCGTTATTCGACATGTACGATTTCACCGTTCTGGTGCCCGAAGGGGCCTATGCCAGCAGCGTGGCCGCCACGCAGGACATGCTTACCGCCGCCGGCGCACTGGCCGGGCATGCCGGGGCTGTAGCGCCGCGCTGGCGTACCTGCTCCATCGCCGGAGGCCTGGTGCGCCTGCAGGGCGGCATGGCGGTTCAGACCACGCGCCTGCCCGCGCGCCATGGCGGCGACCGCTCCATCTGGCTGCTGCCCGGCATGGGCATGGACACTCCCGGGCGGCTCCACGAGCGCCTGGCGCACGCCGACGCCGTGGCCCTGGCGCGCGCCCTGGCCCGGCATGCCCGCGCGGGTGGGCAGGTGGCGGCATCGTGCTCGGCGGTGTTCTTGCTGCAGGCCGCAGGCCTGCTGGCCGGCCGCCGCGCCACCACCACCTGGTGGCTGGCGCCCCTGCTGCAGCGCATGGAGCCCAGCTGCACGGTGGACGCCGACCGCATGGTCTGCACCGACGGGCCGGTGACCACGGCCGGCGCCGCCTTCGCGCAGACCGACCTGGTGCTGCACCTGCTGCGCGAGCGCTGCGGCCCGGCCCTGGCGCAGGCAGTCTCGCGCATGCTGCTGCTGGACGCGCGCCAGGCCCAGGCCCCGTTCATCGTGCCGCAGGCGCTGGTCAGCGGCGATGCGCTGGTGGCACGCCTGGCGGCCCGGGTGGAGGCGGCCCTGCCGCACCCGCCCACGGTTGCGGCGTTGGCGCAAGAGTTCTGCATGAGCGAGCGCACGCTGTCGCGCCACGTGCACAAGGCCACCGGCAAGGGCACGCTGGCACTGGTGCAGAGCGTGCGCTGGCAGCGCGCCCGCACGCTGCTCGAAACCAGCCGCATGGGCGTGGAGCAGGTGGCCGAGGCAGTCGGCTACCAGGACGCAACGGCACTGCGGCGCATGATGAGGAAAACCGCCGGTGCCACCCCGAGCCGTTACCGGCCTTCGGTAGCGACTGCAGCCTGAGTCGCCCCGCCCGCACCCGCCCGCCAGCTGCGCCGCCAGGGCCGCGGCAGCCAGGACCCGATTCTGGCAACTCCGCGCATGCCGGCCACCCTCGACCTGTCTACACATTGATGCAACTGGGCGGGAGTTACCGCTTGGTTGCCTCTCGCCGCCCGACCAGGATCGGCGTCCACCAACAAAAAACCACCCACCGAGGGAGTGCAATGAGAAAAGCAGCAAGGATAGCGACGACCGCCCTGGCCCTGGCCCTGGCCATGGGCCTGGCAGGATGCGGGGGCAGCGACGACGCACCGCCAGAGAATCCGCTTCTTCAATATGCAGGAGGCTGGGTGTTCACCCTCGATGCGAGCGATGACACCCTGCTGTGCAATGTGGACATCGCCATGCCCTCCGCATCGGCCGCCACCGGCACCTTCATGGGCCTGTGCCGCTCGCGCAGCCAGGCCGTCACCTTTGGCACGGGCGGCGACATCGACAACCAAGGCCAGTTGACCCCGTCAAGCACGCAGAACGTGCAGATCAAGGGCTCGCTCAAGCCGCCTGCCGGCAGCGGCACCTGGACCCGCGCCGCGTCCTCGGGCACCTGGACCGCCAAGAAGAACCCCGCAGCCTGACGGCCCATCACCTATTGCAGCACGGCGCCGCCCCGACACAGGCCCCGTGGTCTGGGTTGGAGCCTGGACTAAGATGCCAGCAAGGAGACCGTCAATTGGCATGGGCACTGTTCGACAGGGATCGCTTGGCACATGCGCTGGGCCCATGGCGCGGGCTGGCCACCATCGGCGCCGGTGCACTGGCCTTCGTGCTCGGCTGGCTGTGGATCGTCATGCTGGACACGGCGCGCACCCTGCGCTGGACATCGGCTTCCGAGGCCCTGGTCTACGGGCCGGGCCTCGCGCTGTTCCTGGCCAGCCTGCTGCTGTGGGTTTGGAGCATCTGGCAACTGTTCCGGGACCATGTGCATGGCGACCACCGGTTTGCTGCACGGCGATACCGCGAGCGTGTGGCCCAGCAGCACTGAGCACCGGCCCTGAAAAAAGAAAAAGCCCCGCGCCATTTGCGATGGCACGGGGCTTTGTCAGTGGCGGAGAGGGTGGGATTCGAACCCACGGTAGTGTTGCCACTACGCCTGATTTCGAGTCAGGTACATTCGACCACTCTGCCACCTCTCCTGTGTGTCGAAGCCTGCGATTATAGCAGGCTTTTTTGGCAGATTGCAATTGGATTGCCCGCCATGACCGTTTTAGCCTTGGCACCACGCACCCGCTTGCCCATCCCGGAAGGGCGTGGATATACTGCGCGGCCTTTCCTTTCTTGACCCTGCTGCTGCAAGAAGGACGCTTCCCGGGCCTACAGGCCCGGGTGTCTTTCATCGTCCGAGATCAGGCTGCTTCGCATGACCGAAGCGCCCCGGACACGGCGAGTGCCAACCGGCCTCGCGGAATTGCAGCCATGGGAACAACCTACCTACGACTTCAGCGCGCCTTTGCGCGCACCGGCATCGCCCTGGACTATCGCGACGGCATCTACCACGTGCGCGACGACCAGGCCGAAGCCCATATCCTTCTGCCCGACAGCCTGCCCCTGGAGGACAAGGCCGTGCGCCAATTGCTGGCCTTCGCGGCCGTGCGCGATCCCCACGGCCACGGTGCTGTCTGCCGCGCCTGTGCCACGCCGGATTTCCACCCGGGCACGGTGGCGCCGGTGGGCAGCATCGTGGCCACTCCGCCGGACTTCGTGATCCCGGCCGCCATCGGCACCGATATCAACTGCAGCGTGCGCCTGTTGACCACTGGCGCACGGTTGGACCAATTGGCGCCTCACAAGCAGCGGTTGGTGGACCTGCTCACCGCCAGCCTGCTCAACAACGCGCGCGACGTGCCCGTGAGCACGCGTGCGTTCCGGGCGCTGTTCGACGAGGGCCCCAGCGCCTTCATCGACGGGCTGGGTGGCGATGGCCTCTGGGCGCATGCCGACAAGGCGCGCCTGCGGGCAGAACTTGCGCAATGCATTGGACTTGCAAGTTTCGGCGGTAGCGCGCGCTACGCGCCCAGTGCCTACCTGCAGGAGCGGCACGCGGTCTTCCGCGACCCGAGCCTGGGCACGGTGGGCTCAGGCAACCACTTCGTCGAACTGCAGGTGGTAGAAGAGGTGCTGGACCGGCATGCTGCCTGGGAGGCGGGGCTGCGCGCTGGCGACGTGGTGGTCATGATCCACAGCGGCTCGCGCGATGTGGGTTTCCACGTGGGCCAAGCCTGGATGGACCATGCCAAGGCGCAGTGGCCGCGAGGCGTGCGCCACCCGGAAAGCGGCCTGTACGGGCTCAGTGGCCCGCTGGCTGATGAATATTTGCAGGCCATGGGGGCAGCAGCGCGCTACGCCTGGGCCAATCGCGTGGTGCTGGCGGAACTGGTGCGCAAGGATCTCGAACAGGTCGTCGGCGCAGCAGGCTCGCGCCTGGTGGTGGATGTGCCGCACAACGTGGTTTTGCGTGAGCAAGGCATGAACATCCACCGCAAGGGGGCCACGCCCGCGCATGCGGGCGACTTCGCCTTGATTCCTGGGTCGATGGGCGATGCCTCGTACCTGGTGACGGGCCTGGGATCGCCCGACTGGCTCTGGTCGTGCAGCCACGGTGCGGGCCGGCGCATGCGCCGGCAGGCCGTGCGTGCACTGCGCCCGCGGGCGGCAGACGACGCTGCGCAGCCCTGGCAATGCGTCACCTTGCGCGAAGAGCGCCGCATCGAAGAAGCACCCGAGGCCTACAAGCCCATCGGCCCCGTGATCGATGCGCAGGAAACGGCAGGCCTGGTGCGCGCAGCGGTGCGGCTCAAGCCCTGGGTGACGTTCAAGGCTTGAGCGACCGCACCGGTCAGATCTTGCCCATGTAGTCCTTCTTGCCCAGCTCCACGCCGTTGTGGCGCGCCAGCGCATAGGCGGTCGTCACGTGGAAGAAGAACTGCGGCAGACCGTAGTGCAGCAGGTAGGCCTGGCCCACGAACTGGCGTTCGCGCGGGGTGCCGGGCTGCAGGGTGATCTGGCGCGTAGCGGCCTCGGCAAAGTTCTCGGCGGGCAAGCCCTCGATGAAGGCGAGCACGGTGTCGATGCGCTCGTTCAGTTCGGCAAAGCTGGGGCGCTCGCCATCGGGGAACGAGGGCACCTCGACGCCGGCCAGGCGGGCACTCACGCCCTTGGCGAAGTCGCAGGCGATGAGCACCTGGCGCGCCATGGAGAACATGTCGGGGTAGAGGCGGGCCTGCAGCAGCGCATCGGGTTCGATCTTGCGCGCGGTGGCATGGGCTTCGGTCTTGGCGAGCACGTCCTTCAGGGCGCCCAGCATCTGGCGGAACACGGGGATGCTGGAGGTGTGCATGGGGTAGGTCATGGAAGTCGGTCCTGCAAGGATGGTAAGGGGATGCGGCGCGCGCTCTCAGGGTGGTGGGCACGCTGCCGGAACGCATTGCACCACAACGCGCAAAAGGCTGCTGGCGCACGCCCAAGAGGGTGCAGGCCATGAAAAACGGGCCCGCAGGCCCGTTCGTCAAAGAGTGCAGACGCCTTGCATCAAGCCTGCGGTGCCAGCACCGCCAGGCCGCCCAGGTAGGGGCGCAGCACCTCGGGCACAGTCACGCTGCCGTCAGCCTGCTGGTAGTTCTCGAGCACGGCCACCAGGGTACGGCCCACGGCCAGGCCCGAGCCGTTCAGGGTGTGCAGCAGCTCGTTCTTGCCCTGGGCGTTCTTGAAACGGGCCTGCAGGCGGCGCGACTGGAAGGCCTCGCAGTTGCTGACCGAGCTGATCTCGCGGTAGGTGTTCTGCGCGGGCAGCCAGACTTCGAGGTCGTAGGTCTTGGCAGCGCCGAAACCCATGTCGCCGGTGCACAGGCTCATCACGCGGTAGGGCAGGCCGAGCTTTTGCAGCACGGCTTCGGCGTGGGCGGTCATCTCTTCGAGCGCTTCGTAGCTCTTGTCGGGGTGCACGATCTGCACCATCTCGACCTTGTCGAACTGGTGCTGGCGGATCATGCCGCGCGTATCGCGGCCGTAGCTGCCGGCTTCGGAGCGGAAGCACGGGGTGTGGGCCGTGAGCTTGATCGGCAGCTCGGCCTCGGCCACGATCACGTCGCGCACGAAGTTGGTCAGCGGCACCTCACTGGTGGGAATGAGGTAGAGCGCGGCGTTGTCGGGCACGGGTTCGCCATCCTGGCCGCCCTTCTTGGCAGCGAACAGATCGCCTTCGAACTTGGGCAACTGCCCCGTGCCCTTGAGCGAGTCGGCGTTGACGGCATAGGGCACGTAGCACTCGGTGTAGCCATGCTCCTGGGTCTGCACATCCAGCATGAACTGCGACAGCGCGCGGTGCAGGCGCGCGATCTGGCCCTTCATCACGGTGAAGCGCGAACCCGAGAGCTTGACGCCCATGTCGAAGTCCAGGCCCAGGGGGGTGCCCACGTCGACGTGGTCCTTGACCTCGAAGGCGTAGGTGCCGGGCGTGCCCCAGCGGCGCACTTCAACGTTGCCCGATTCATCGGAGCCCACAGGCACGCTCTCGTGCGGCAGGTTGGGCACGGCCACGAGGATGGCCTGCAGTTCGGCCTGGATCTGCTCCAGGCGGGCGGCCGACTGGTCGAGCTCCGCCTTCATGGCGGTGACCTGGGCCTTGGTGGCCTCGGCCGCGTCTTTTTCGCCGCGGCTGATCAGCATGCCGACCTGCTTGGAGAGCTGGTTGCGCTGCGATTGCAGCTCTTCGGTGCGCGACTGCAGGGTCTTGCGCTCGGATTCCAGGCCCTGGAAGGCGGCCACGTCCAGGAAGGCCTGGGGCTTTTTGCGGGTTTCCAGGCGCGCGATGGCCGTGTCGAGGTCTTTGCGGAGAAGAAGAATGTCTAGCATGGGGGCGATTTTAGAGGGACGGGACGGCGGGGCTCAGGCGAGGCCGCTGGGGTCGAAGTTGGCGCCGCAGAGAATCATCGCGACGGTTTCCTGGGGTTGGGGCTTGTAGGCGCCGGTCTGCAGGGCCGCCAGGCCCAACGCAGCGGCGGGCTCCACGGCCAGCTTGAGCTCCTTCCACAGCCACTGCTGGGCCGAGCGGATGGCCTCGTCGGGCAACAGCAACGAGTCGTGCACATGGCGCTGGCTCACCTCCCAGCCGATGGCACCGATGCGGCGCGCGCCCAGCGAATCGGCGGCGATGCCGCCAACCTCCACGTCCACCGGTGCACCGGCGGCACGCGCGGCGTGCAGGGTGGGGGCACGCTCGGGCTCCAGCGCCACCACGTGGGCGCGGCTTTCCACCCAGGCGGCCACGCCGCCGATCAGGCCGCCGCCGCCCACGCTGACGAGCACCGTGTCGGGCAGGCGGCCGCCCTGCTCCTCGATCTCGGCGGCCAGGGTACCGGCACCGGCCACCACTTCGGGCTGGTCATAGGCATGGGCCTGCAGGGCGCCCGTGGCCTTCTGGCGGGCCACGCAGGCCTCGAAGGCCTGGGCGTATGCGGCGCCGGTGACCACCACATCGGCCCCCAGGGCACGCAGGCGGGCGCGCTTGGCCTCGGGCGAGACCTCGGGCACGAAGACCTCGCAGCGCACGCCCAGCGCCCGTGCCGCGGCAGCCACGGCAATGCCGGCGTTGCCGCCCGAGGCGATGATGACCCCGCTCTCGGGCACGGGGTTGGCCAGCAGGCGGTAGAGCATGCCGCGCGCCTTGAAACTGCCGCCCACCTGCAGGTGTTCGAGCTTGAGCCAGACCTCGGCGCAGTCCACGCCCAGGGATCGGCCACTCAGGCGCAGCAGCGGCGTGGTGCGCAGAAAATCGGGGCGGGAGGCCAGCTGGGCGCGGGCGGCGGAAATGGCGGCGCGGTCGATCATGGGGATGCGAGGGCCCCAAAGGGCCGGATTCAGGACAGCAGCAGAGTGTAGATGCCCGGGGCGATCGCCACCCGCCACACCTGGATACACCCTGGCCTGTGCCCCGGCCTTTTTTCTGCCGATAACATGGCCAAGGGCGACTGCAGGGGGCAGACCGCCCCAGAGGAGGTTGCAGGCATGTTCTTCGTATTCGGCCCTTCGGGGCAGATGTACCGCGGCGGGGCGGAAAACCTGGCCAGCGTGGCCCCGGTGCGGCGCGTGCAGCGGCCACAGGCCCTGCGCACGCGCTCGCTGGACGAGCAGGCGCAGCCCGAAATCCTGCCCCAGACCGTCCACACCGCGGCGCTGCCGGTGAACCTGCGCCTGCAGGACGCCGTGAGCGCCTACGCCCAGACCGAACAGGGCCCGCCCCAGGCGCGCCAGCCGCTGACGCTGGTGAGCGACGTGATGACGCGCGAGGCCCTGACCGTGGCGCCCGAAGCCCGCGTCAACGATGCCTGGCAGCGGCTGGCCGAGCACCATGTGGCCCAGGCGCCGGTGGTGGATGCCCAGGGCCGCGTGGTGGGCCTGCTGCTGCGTGCCGACATGGCGCCGCTGGACCTGCTGCCCGAACCGGGCGCCGTGAAGCAGGCCATCGAGCTGGCCCGGCGCCCCGTCTCGGAGGTGATGGTGAGCCCGGTGCCCGCGGTGGCAGCCGACACCGAGCTGCGCCGCGTGGCCGCCGTGCTGCTGGACACCGGCCTGCCCGGCCTGCCGGTCGCCGACGACATGGGACGGCTCACGGGCTTCATCTCACGCACCGACATCCTGCGCGCGGTGGCGGCCGACCCGCCTCTGGACCTGTGGAGCGGCCCCGCCGTGGCGTTATAGACACAGCGAGCGCCCACTTTCAGAACTTCAATGACCAGCGGGCCCGGTTTCGGGTTGGCGCTCCTTGATTTCAAAGCCTGTAGCGGCATCGATCTTGAGCCCCTTGGGCAGCGGGAACTTGATGGTTTCCTCGATGCCATTCATGCTGCGCACCGACACGGCGCCCAGCGCTTTGATGCGGTCGATCACCTGCCTGACCAGGATCTCGGGGGCCGAGGCGCCGGCCGTGAGGCCCACGCGCGCCACGCCGCTGAACCATTCGGCCTGCAGTTCCTCGGCGCTGTCGACCATGTAGGCCGTGGTGCCCAGCTTGGCGGCCAGTTCGCGCAAGCGGTTGCTGTTGGAGCTGGTGGGGCTGCCGACCACGATCACCAGGTCCACCTGGGGGCTGAGTACCTTGACCGCGTCCTGCCGATTCTGGGTGGCATAGCAGATGTCCTGGTGCTTGGGCTCGCGCACCTGCGGGAAGCGCGCACGCACGGCGGCCGAGATCTCGGCCGCGTCGTCCACGCTCAGGGTGGTCTGCGTGACCACGGCCAGCTTTGCGGTCTGCCCGGGCTGCACGCGGGCGACATCCTCCACGTCCTCCACCAGGTGGATGCCGTGGTCGAGCTGGCCCATGGTGCCCTCCACCTCAGGGTGGCCCTTGTGGCCGATCATGATGAACTCGTAGCCTTCCTTGGCCAGCTTGGCCACCTCCACGTGCACCTTGCTCACCAGCGGGCAGGTCGCGTCGAAGATGGAAAAGCCGCGCGCCTGGGCTTCCTGCTGCACGGCCTTGCTCACGCCATGGGCGCTGAAGACCAGGGTCGCGCCCGGGGGCACGTCCGAGAGTTCCTCGATGAAGATCGCGCCCTTGGCCTTGAGGTCGTTGACCACGTAGGTGTTGTGCACGATCTCGTGGCGCACGTAGATCGGGCGGCCGAACTTCTGCAGTGCGCGCTCGACGATCTCGATCGCACGGTCCACGCCGGCGCAGAAGCCACGCGGCTCGGCGAGCAGGATTTCCTGGGGGGTCTGCATCAGAGAATCCCGATCACGTGCACTTCGAAGGTGACGGGCTGGCCCGCCAGCGGGTGGTTGAAGTCGAAGCGCACGGCACCGTCTTCGCGCACTTGCATCACTGCACCAGCATAGCTGCCCATGCCATCAGGGGTGGGGAACTGCACCACGTCGCCCGGGCTGTACTGCTCGTCGGCACTGCCCAGGTCGCTGAGCAGCTTTTTCGCCACCCACTGCTGCATGTCGGGGTTGCGCTCGCCAAAGGCCTCGCCCGCGGCCAGCTCGAAGGTGGCGCGCGTGCCCTCCACCAGGCCCAGCAGGCGCTGCTCCATGGCGGGCGACAGCTCGCCCGTGCCCAGCGACAGGGTGGCCGGCTTGTCGGCAAAGGTGTTGATCACATCCCCCGCCGGACCTGCCAGGCGATAGTGCAGCGTGAGAAAGGAGCCCGGCTGTACGGTGGGAAGGGCTGTGGCGGTAGAGGTCATGAAAGTCCCGATAAACTGGCCCCTATTGTAGAAAAACGGGCAATCCCCCATGGCTGGATACCCCTGAGCCGCCTTTTCCCTGCACGCCATGGCCATCAAAGACCTCCCCCCGGACGCCCAGCCGCGCGAAAAACTGCTCGCACGCGGCCCCGCTGCACTGGCCGATGCGGAGCTGCTGGCCATCCTGCTGCGCACAGGCATCGTGGGCAAGGGTGTGCTGCAGATGGCGCAGGAGCTGCTCGACCCGCCCGTGCTGAACGCCGCCACCGGCAAGGTGGCGGGTGGCTTTGGCGGCATTGCCGGCCTGCTCAACGCCACGGCCGACGACCTGTCCCGCATCAAGGGCCTGGGTCCCGCCAAGCGCGCCGAGCTGGTGGCCGTGCTGGAACTGGCGCGCCGCGCCCTGGCCCAGCAGCTGCGCGAGCGCGAGGTGTTCGACGCGCCCGACACCGTCAAGCACTACCTGCAGCTGCACCTGGCGGCCAAGGGGCACGAGGTGTTCGCCGTGCTCTTCCTGGACAACCAGAACCGCCTGCTGGCGCTCGAAGAGCTGTTCCGCGGCACGCTCACCCAGGCCAGCGTCTACCCGCGCGAGGTGGTGCTGCGCGCCCTGCACCACCAAGCCGCCGCCGTGGTGCTGGCCCATAACCACCCCAGTGGCAGCGTGCAGCCGAGCCGCGCCGACGAGGCCCTGACCCAGACCCTCAAGGCCACGCTGGCGCTGATCGATGTGCGCGTGCTCGACCATGTCATCGTGGCGCCGGGCCAGGCCCTGTCGATGGCCGAAAAGGGGCTGCTGTGAGCCCCGCCCCCCCGGCCCGCCCGCCCGCCCCCGCAGTGCCGCCGGCCGTGCCCACGGCGCTGCAGACGGCCCTGGCCCGCGCGGCCGACAGCGCGGGCCAGGAGGCCCTGCCCCCCGGCCTGGCCGCAGCGCTGCCCGCCCCGGCGCCGCCCGTGCCGCCAC
>NZ_JBYSYM010000022.1:0-136324 GCF_058783375.1 Acidovorax sp. FW305-C-20-28
CGTGCGGCAGTCGATGCGGGCTATGCACCGAACGACCTGCAGGTGGGCCAGACGGGCAAGATCGTGGCGCCGCAGCTGTATGTGGCAGCCGGCATCTCGGGGGCCATCCAGCACTTGGCGGGCATGAAGGACTCCAAGGTGATCGTGGCGATCAACAAGGATGCGGAAGCGCCGATCTTCAGCGTGGCCGACTATGGGCTGGAGGCGGATCTGTTCACGGCCGTGCCGGAGTTGGTCAAGGCGCTGTAAGGCGGCCTGACGGCACCAACTGCCACAGAAGGGCATCGCTTGCGGTGCCTTTTTTTTGAGTCTTTTTTTGAAATCCCGGAGACATCCATGAGTTACACCGCCCCGGTCAAGGACATGCTGTTCGACATCGAGCACCTGGCCAACATTGAACAGATCGCACAGATTCCCGGCTTCGAAGACGCGGGCCTCGATACCGCCCAGGCCGTGCTCGAAGAGTGCGCCAAGTTCAACGAGGGCGTGCTGGCTCCGCTCAACTTCGAGGGCGACAAGAACCCCTCGAGCTGGAAGGATGGCGTGGTCACCACCACCCCGGGCTTCAAGGACGCCTTCCGCCAGTACGCCGAAGGCGGCTGGCAGGGCCTGCAGCACCCCACCGACTTCGGCGGCCAGGGCCTGCCCAAGACCATCGGTGCGGCCTGCGGTGAAATGCTCAACAGCGCCAACATGAGCTTCGCGCTGTGCCCGCTGCTGACCGACGGCGCCATCGAGGCGCTGCTCACGGCCGGCAGCGATGCGCTCAAGGCCACCTACCTCGAGAAGCTGGTGACCGGCGAGTGGACCGGCACCATGAACCTCACCGAACCCCAGGCCGGCTCCGACCTCGCTCTGGTGCGCACGCGTGCCGAATCGCAGCCCGATGGCAGCTACAAGATCTTCGGCACCAAGATCTTCATCACCTACGGCGAGCACGACATGGCCGCCAACATCGTGCACCTGGTGCTGGCCCGTGTGCAGGGCGCGCCCGAAGGCGTCAAGGGCATCAGCCTGTTCGTCGTGCCCAAGTTCATGGTCAACGCCGACGGCAGCCTGGGCGCGCGCAATGACGCCCACTGCGTGAGCATCGAGCACAAGCTGGGCATCAAGGCCAGCCCCACGGCCGTGCTGCAGTTCGGCGACCATGGCGGTGCCGTGGGCTACCTGGTGGGTGAAGAGAACCGCGGCCTCGAATACATGTTCATCATGATGAACGCCGCGCGCTACGCCGTGGGCGTGCAGGGCATCGCCATCGCCGAGCGCGCCTACCAGAAGGCCGTGGGCTATGCGAAGGACCGCGTGCAGAGCCGCCCGGTGGACGGCTCCATCGCCGCCAGCGCGCCCATCATCCACCACCCCGATGTGCGCCGCATGCTCATGACCATGCGCGCTTACACCGAGGGTTGCCGCGCCATGGCCACCGTGGCCGCATCGGCCTACGATGCCGCGCACCACCACCCCGATGCGGAGGTGCGCAAGCAGAACGCGACCTTCTACGAATTCATGGTGCCCCTGGTCAAGGGCTACAGCACCGAGATGAGCCTGGAAGTCACCAGCCTCGGGGTGCAGGTGCATGGCGGCATGGGTTTCATCGAGGAAACCGGCGCCGCCCAGTACTACCGCGACGCCAAGATCCTGACCATCTACGAGGGCACCACCGCCATCCAGGCCAACGACCTCGTGGGCCGCAAGACCGCGCGCGATGGTGGTCAGACCGCCAAGGCCCTGGCCGCGCAGATCGAGAAGACCGAGGCCGAACTGCTGGCCAACGGCAGCGACGCCGCCAAGGCCGTGGCACGCCGCCTCGGCGCTGCGCGCCAGGCCTTCCTGGACGTGGTGGGCTTCGTGGCCGGCGGCACCAAGAGCTCGCCCAACGCCGTGTTCGCGGGCAGCGTGCCCTACCTCATGCTCGCGGGCAATCTCGTGGCCGGCTGGCAACTGGCGCGCAGCCTGCTGGTGGCGCAGGAGCTGTTGCACAAGGGACAGGATGCGGCCTTCATGCAGGCAAAAATCACCACGGCGCAGTTCTATGCCGAGCACATCCTGGTCAAGGCACCGGGCCTGCGCGACAGCATCGTCGAGGGCGCCGCGAGCGTGACCGACCTGGCGCTCGAAGCCTTCTGATTGCGCAGGGGGAGACAAGGGAGGGCGGCGCCGGTGGCGCCGTTCTTCGCCCCGCAACCGATCTGCTGCCCATCCATCCATTCATTCTTTTCATCGGAACGAACCTGCCATGTCCAAGCTGCCTCCCGTCCTGCAGAACCTCTCGCTGCCCGTCATCGGCTCGCCGCTGTTCATCATCAGCAACCCCAAGCTCGTGATCGAGCAGTGCAAGGCCGGCGTGGTGGGTTCCATGCCCGCGCTCAACGCACGCCCGGCCGAACTGCTCGACGAATGGCTGGCCGAGATCACGGAGACCCTGGCGGCCTACAACAAGGCCAACCCCGACAGGCCGGCCGCGCCTTTTGCCATCAACCAGATCGTGCACAAGAGCAATGACCGCCTGGAGCACGACATGCAGGTCTGCGCCAAGTACAAGGTGCCGATCATCATCACCAGCCTGGGCGCGCGCGAAGACGTGAACCAGGCCGTGCACGCCTGGGGCGGCGTGGTGCTGCACGACATCATCAACAACAAGTTCGCCCACAAGGCCATCGAGAAGGGCGCCGACGGCCTGATCGCCGTGGCTGCGGGTGCCGGTGGCCATGCGGGCGTGAAAAGCCCGTTCGCGCTGATCCAGGAGATCCGCCAGTGGTTCGACGGCCCCATCGCGCTCAGCGGCTCCATCGCCAGCGGCGATGCGGTGCTGGCCGCGCAGGCCATGGGCGCCGACTTCGGCTACATCGGCTCGGCCTTCATCGCCACGCACGAGGCGCGCGCGAGTGAGGAGTACAAGCAGGCCATCGTTGCCGGTTCGTCCGATGACATCGTCTACAGCAACCTGTTCACGGGCGTGCACGGCAACTACCTGGCGCCCTCGATCCGCGCCGCCGGCATGGACCCCGACAACCTGCCCGAGTCCGACCCGAGCAAGATGAACTTCGGCGGCGATGCCAAGAAGGCCTGGAAGGACATCTGGGGCTGCGGCCAGGGCATCGGCGCCATCGACGCCGTGACCAGCACCGCCGACCTCGTGGCGCGCCTGCGCCGCGAATACCAGGCCGCCCGCGCACGCTTGGCGCTCTGATCCCTGCCCCTGCTCCCCCTTGCGCCCGGGCTTGCCCGGGCTTTTTCTTTGCCAGGGGCCCGTCCGCCTTGCGCGTAGCCGCACATGCCCCGTGAAGTGGGGTCCAAGCGCAAATTTCTGTAACAAGCGACAATAGGCGGTTTTTGCCCGCATCGGCGGGCGGGTCATTCCATTTCGCTCCTTCCGTCTCCCATGTCCTCCGCCACCTCCCGCATGCCCCTGATCGACATGGTCAAAGGGCTGGCCTGCGCCGCCATCGTCTGCCACCACCTGGCGTTCTATGGCCCCATGTCCGACATCGCAGCGCCCTTGGCGCCGCTGCTGATGGCCTGGCTGTACGACTACGGCCGCATGGCCGTGCAGGTGTTCCTGGTGCTGGGCGGCTACCTGGCGGCCGCCAGCCTCGCGCCCCAGGGTGTGGCGCGCTTCGACAGTGCCGGCGCAGCGATCACCCGGCGCTTCGTGCGTCTGGTCGTGCCCTATGCCGTGGCCCTGCTGCTGGCGGTGCTGGTGGCGGCCCTGGTGCGCCCGTGGATGGACCACCACTCCGTGCCCGACGAGCCCACCCTGGCCCAGCTGCTGGCCAATGCGCTGCTGCTGCAGGACATCGTGGGCGAGGATGCCCTCTCGGCCGGCGTCTGGTACGTGGCCATCGACTTTCAGCTGTTCGCACTCAGCGTGCTGGTCTGGGCCGGCGTCCGCTCGCTGCCTGGCGACTGGGCACGCCGCCATGGTCCGGTGATCGGCCAGGGCCTGCTGGTGGCGCTCACGGCCGCCTCGCTGTGGGTGTTCAACCGCGACAGCGCGCTCGACATGTGGGGCTGGTACTTCTTCGGCGCGTACGGCCTGGGCATGCTGGCTTACTGGGCCGTGAAGTCGCCCCGCCCCGCCGGCTGGCTGGCCCTCATGCTGCTGCTGGGCGGTGGGGCGCTGGCCCTGGAGTTCCGCGGCCGCATCGCGCTGGCCCTGGTGGCGGCGGTCCTGCTGGTCGCGGCCCTGCGTTCGCCGCAATTGCTGCGCTGGCAGGGCTCGGCCCCGCTGGTTCGCCTGGGGCAGATGTCGTACTCGGTCTTCCTCGTGCACTTCGCCGTGTGCCTGCTGGTCAACGCGGTCATCGGCCACCTGTTTCCCGAGGCGCCCGTGGTCAATGCCCTGGGCATGGCCCTGGCGTTCACCCTGTCGCTGATGGCGGGGCGCGAGCTCTACCAGCGCGTGGAGCGCCATGTGCCCACCTGGTCCATGGCGCTGCGCTGGCAGGCCGGGCTGGTGGGGGCCGGCATGCTCGTGGCCGTCAGCAGCCACTGGGCGTAGCCTGGCGCCTGCTCCAGGGTCGGCTGTCAGACCCAGTCGGCGGCGTTGCGCAGGCGAATGCCGCTGGCGTGCAGCGTGCTGTCCCAGACGGGGCGCAGGGGCACCAGCGAATCCACCACCCGCAGCTCGGTCTGGTTGGCGCGCAGTGCGGCCGGCAGGTCGGCCAGCAGCTCCTGCGCCACGGGGGCCACCGCTTGGCGGCTCACGCACATGCCGGCATCCTCCAGGCTTTCGAAGGGGCCGGGCGGCAGTTCGTAGCGGTAGAGGTGCCCGGTGTGCACCTGGTCAGCCCAGGTACTTTCGATGAAGGCCATGGCCTGCATGCCGGGTTGCAAGCCGCCCAGCCACCGGTCCGTGTCGGCCTGGGTCGAATCCGGTCGCGGCCAGACCACGATGCGCGGGCATTCCCGCGGAAACAGGTACAGCCGCTGGTGATCTTCGTCGATGGCCCACACCAGCGGGCCATTGAGCCATGCCTGGCCCGGCCGGCGCGCAGAGGGCGTGCGGACCGGGCGCGGCTCGAAGCGGGCGATGGCCGGGTCGTCGCTGAAGTGGAACAGGCGCATGCCCTGCGGCAAGGCCATCAAGCCGGGGGCAAGCCCTCGCGCCGCTTGCGCTGCTTGTCCAGGAACCAGGCCATGAAGGGCAGCAGCAGCATCGAGCCGGGGATCACCCAGATGAACAGGTAGGGGCTGACCGACGAGGCCGAGCGCATCACGTCGCGCAGCTGGTCACGTTCCTCGGCCGTCCAGTTGCCCTCGCGGCGCTGTTTCATGAGCCAGGCGACGGATCCCTTCATGGTCGCGATCTCGCGTTTCAGGCGGCTTTTCTCGCGGCTGTTGCCGGCCAGGAAGGAGCAGAACCACTCGGGCGCGCGCTCCATCCGCTGCTGGAATGCGGTGGTCGAATCCGGGTCGAACGCGGGCACGGTTGGGCCTGCCGGGGTGGTGGCATTGCGTTCGTCGGGTAGATTCTGGGGCGCGGTCATGGCCCGCAATTGTCGCTGCTCGCCCCTTTGATCGCAAAGCACTGTTGCATTTGCGGCCATGGCCTACGAAACTGGCGCGCTCCAGGCCAGTGCCCCCGCGCAAGGGCCGACCTTACAAGCGAAGCGGCGTTTCACTTGGGTGCGCTGGGGGCGTCCCCCTCAGGGGGATGACGCGAAGCGGCTCAGGGGGAGCGTTGTTTCAGCGGTGCAGTTCGCCCGCCGCCTCGGGCTGGTACAGGATGGCCTTGACCCGCACCGTCATGGGCTTGCCGCCCGGGCCGGGCCAGACCAGCGCGTCGCCCACGGACAGGCCCAGCAGCGCGCTGCCCACGGGCGCGAAGATCGACAGCCGGTCGGCGCTGCCGTCCATGTCGCGCGGGTACACCAGGGTGAGGCAGAACTCCTTGCCCGTCTCCTCGATGGCGAACTGCACCGTGGAGTTCATGGTCACCACGTGCGGTGGAATCTCCTCGGGCGCCACCACCTCGGCGCGGTCGATCTCGGCCTGCAGATCGGCCTTGCCCGGGAAGACGCTGGCCGGAATGGCGGCCAGCAGGGCCTCGATGCGGTCAACGTCCAGGGACGACAGGATGATCTGGGGCTTGCGCGCCATGGCGGTACCTCGCTTGGTGATGGTGGTTGCAAAGCGCGGGACTATAGGCCGGGCGGCGGACTTTGCCCGCAATCTCGCACTGCACCGTGCGGGCATTCACCGGCGCTCAGTCGCCTGTGATGTTGCGGGCCTTGATCAGTGCGCCAAAGCGCTTGCTGTCGCTCATCGCCCGGTCGTGGAAGGCCTTGGGCGCCATGGGTGCGGGCTCGCCGCCCAGCGCGGCAATGCGCTCCTGCACGGCAGGCGTGGCCAGGATCTTGTTGATCTCGCGGTTGAGTTTCGTGACCACCTCGGCCGGCGTGCCCGCAGGGGCATAGAAGCCGAACAGCGTATCGGCATCGAAGCCCTTCAAGCCCACCTCGTCCAGCGTGGGCACGTCGGGGAACTGCGGCGAGCGCTTGGCGCTGCCCACGGCCAGCAGGCGCAGTTTGCCCGCCTTCACATGCTGCAGGCCGATGCCGGGGTCGAACATGAAGTCCACCTGCCCGCCCAGCAGGTCCTGCATGGCGGGCGCCGCGCCGCGGTAGGGCACGTGCACGGCGAACACATTGGCCTGGGTCTTGAGCATCTCAGCCGCCAGGTGGGGCGAGCTGCCGTTGCCCGGTGTACCGAAGCTCACCTTGCCCGGGTTGGCCTTGAGGTAGGCCAGGAACTCCTGGATGGTGTTCACCGGCAGAGTGGGCCGCACCTCCAGGAACACCAGCACCCGCGCTGCCGCCGCCACGGGCATGAGGTCCTTCACCGGGTCGAAGGGCATCTTGGGGTAGATGTGCGGGTTCACCGAAACCATGCCGCCCGAGCTCATGAGCAGGGTGTAGCCATCGGCCGGTGACTTGGCCACTGCCTCGCCGCCGATGTTGCCGCCCGCGCCCCCGCGGTTCTCCACCACCACGGGCTGGCCCAGCGCCGCCTGCAGCGGCACCGTCACGGCCCGCGCGATCTGGTCGGCCGCGCCGCCCGCCGGGAAGTTCACCACCACCTTGATGGGCTTGGCCGGATAGGTCTCCGCATGGGTGCCCACGGGCAGCAGGGCTGTACCCGCCAGGGCGGCCAGGGCGAGGGCGCCCGCCAGGCGGCGGCGCGGGGAGGAATGCTGGGGTGCGGTCGGGTGCGTTGTCTTCTTCATGGTCATGTCTCCAAAAAACGGGGTGCCCGGTGGTCCGGGTCTGTGCGGGCGAGGGGGGGCGGGGTGGTCAGGCCACGTCGACCTCCACCAGAATGGGCCGAGGGTGCGCCAGCGCATCGCGCAGCACCTGGTGCAGTTGCGCGGCATCGGCCAAGTGCACGGCATCGCAGCCCTGGCCGCGCGCCAGCGCCAGGAAGTCCAGGTCCGGCAGGTCCGTGCCTTCGAGCTTGTCATCGGGCCCGAAGCCGAAGGTCGGCGCGAACTCCTGCAGTGCCGCATAGCGCCGGTTCTTCAGGATGATGAAGGTGATGGGCAACTGCAGCTGCGCCGCGCTCCACAGCGCCTGGATGGAGTACATGGCCGAACCATCGCCCAGGAGGCCGATGACCTTGCCTTCGGGCCGTGCCAGGGCCACGCCCACGGCGGCCGGCATGGCATAGCCCAGGCCGCCGCTGCACATGGTGTAGAAGGTCTCGCTGTGCAGGATGGGCAGGTAGGCATGCATCGCGGCGCGCGAACTCGGTGCTTCTTCCACCACGATGGAGAGGGGGTCGCGCACCTCCGCCAGGGTCTGCATCACATAGGGCACGCTCATCAGCGCCGAGGGCTCGGCGCGCGGCCGCGCTGCGCGAAGCGGTGGGGCAGGGCGCCTGCGCGGCGCGGGGCGGGCCAGCAGGTCCTGCACGCCCAGGCGCACACCACCCACGGCCGAGGTGCCCTCGGGCGTCCACGCCGCCGTGCCCGGGTCCTCGATCAACTGCACCAGTTGGGCGCCTGGCGGCACGTGCGGGCCCTGGCCTTCCACGTGGTAGGTGAAGGCGGCTGCGCCCAGCGCAAACACCAGGTCGTGCCCGCCGAGCAGTGCCACGATCTTCTCGCGCATGGCGGGCAACAGGCCCATGAAGAGCCGGTGGTCCTGCGGAAAGCCGCAGCGCCCCGACATGGGGGCGATCCACACAGCCGCGTTGTGCCGCTCGGCCAGGGCCACCACCTCGTCCCAGGCGCCATCGCGGTCCACCGCGGCGCCCACCACGAAGACCGGGCGCTCGGCCGCATCGAGCGCGTCGCCGATGGCACCCAGCACGCGCGGCTCGGGCCGGCTCTCGGTGCTCACCGTGCGCGCGGCCAGCGGTTCGCAGGGCTTGCTCCAGTCGTCCGCGGGGATGGACACCAGCACCGGCCCGCGCGGCTGCTGCATGGCGATGTAGTAGGCACGGGCAATGGCCAGCGGCACGTCCTCGGCGCGCGCGGGTTCGATGCTCCACTTCACATAGGGCTTGGGCAGCTCGGTGGCCTGGCCCGAGAACAGAAAAGGGTCGAACGGCAGGATGGAGCGTGCCTGCTGCCCTGCCGTGATCACCATGGGTGTGCGGTTCTTGTGCGCCGTGAAGATATTGCCCATGGCATGGCCCACGCCGGCCGCCGAATGCAGGTTCACGAAGGCCGCGTTCTGCGTGGCCTGGGCATAGCCGTCGGCCATGCCCACCACCACGGCCTCCTGCAGGCCCAGGATGTAGCGGAAGTCCGCCGGGAAGTCGAGGAACAGCGGCAGCTCGGTCGAGCCCGGGTTGCCGAAGATGGTGTCGATGCCGAAGCCGCGCAGCAGGTCGAGCACGACCTCGCGCACGGTGGGGCGCAGGTCGTTGGCAGAAGGTGCGGCGTCGGTGGCGCGGGGCGCGGTGGCCTGGAGCATGGGGAAGGTCGGTGCAGGTGGAAAACACCGATCTTCGGGGGGGCGGCAATATCCATCAATACAATGGATTGACTAAGTGGTATTAGCTCAATGCATATCAAGGACATCGACCTCAACCTGCTGCGCCTGTTCGATGCGGTCTACCGCACGCGCAGCGTGAGCCGTGCGGCCGAGCTCATGGACCTGACCCAGCCAGCCGCCAGCCAGGCGCTCACGCGGCTGCGCCTCTTGATCCAGGACCCGCTTTTCGTGCGTGCCGGCGGCGGCGTGCAGCCCACGCCCCGGGCCGACCGCCTGGCCGACGCCGTGCGCAGCGCCCTGGGCACGCTCGAAGAAGCGCTCAACGAATCGGCCCTGTTCGACCCGCTGCAGTCGCGCAAGGTGTTCCGCATCCACATGAGCGACATCGGCGAGGGCCGCTTTCTGCCCGAGCTGATGCGCGCACTGCGCCAGCAGGCCCCCGGCGTGCGGCTGGAGACGCAGCCCATGCCCGGGGACCAGATCGCGCCCCTGCTCGACAGCGGCCGCATCGACTTCGCCTTCGGCTTTCTGCCCGCTGTGCGCGACACGCAGCGTGTGCAACTGCTGCGCGACCGCTACATCGTGCTGCTGCGCGAAGACCATCCCTTTGCGCGCCGCAAACGCAGCGGAGCAGCCCTGCTCGACGACCTGAAGCAACTCGAATTCGTGGCCGTGCGCTCGCACTCGGACACGCTGCGCATCCTGGCGCTGCTGCAGCTCGAAGACCGCCTGCGCCTGACCACCGAGCACTTCATGGTGCTGCCCTCCATCGTGCGCGGCACCGACCTGGCCGTGGTCATGCCGCGCAACATCGCCCAGGGCTTTGCCGCCGAGGGCGGCTACACCCTCATCGAGCCCGCGCTGCCGTTGCGCGATTTCACGGTGTCACTGCACTGGAGCAAGCGCTTCGAGGCCGACCCGGGCAACCGCTGGCTGCGCGGGGTGATCGAGGGTCTGTTCCGGGAATAGGCGGCCCAACGCCGCCGCCCCTTGCAGCATTCAGCGAAAGTCGAACGCACTGAACAAGCGCGTCCACCGCTCGCCGTCGTACAGACAGGCACCATACGGCCCGGCGGTGAGCATATGCCTGCCATCGGGGCTGGTGTCGATGCGGCCGGTCACCATGGAGCTGGGGGCGTGCTCGTCCACTTCGACCAGCGGCACTAACTGCTTGTCGGCGCTGATGGTGTACACGCCCTCCTGCGCGCCAAAGTACATGCGGCCCTGGAACCAGTGCGCGTCCACTGGCTGGAAGCCCCAGGCCAGCCCGCTTGTGGCCACCTGCTCCCAGTGCTCCTCCCGTCCTGCCCAGACATTGCCGTGCAGGTCGCTCACATAGACCTTGCCGTCGCCCGCGCAGCACACCGTTTCCAGTTGCGCCTGGGTGGGAAAAAGGCACGGGTGCCAGTGGGTTCCGTCAAAGCGCCACAGGTCGCCCTCGCCACCAGCGGCATAGAAGTCGGTATCGCTGAACGCGCTCAGGTCATTGAAGCCCATGGCACGGCTGCGGGCGTCGCTCTGCCAGGGAGCGCCGCGGCCCTCGCCGTGCAGATCCACCCATTGGTCCATGCCTTCGCGCCGGTACAGGCGCCGGTTGCTGCCCACGGCATACAGCTTGCCGGCAGCGCGCACCACCCGGCGGATGTTCACCATGGTGTCGGCGGGCGTCTTCAGGCTGATGAGGTCTTCGATGGACGCTTCCATCCCGCGCCGCCTGGAGTCCGATGAATACACCCGGCTGGCCGTGTCCACGGCCACGTACTCTTCGGGGGCATACCCGCGTGCGATCGTGGAATACCGCATGTCCCCCGTGTCGAAGTACCCCAGGCGCGGCGCCGTCGGGCCATCCAGCCCCACCACCAGAAACCGGGTTCTCGGCAGGATGTCGCGTGAATCCTTTTCTTCGACCAGAAGAAAGCAGAACCGGTCGACGGTGTTGAAAGCACAGTCGTAGACCGTGTAGCCCTCGATATGGGATTTGAACGTGGCCTTGGAAAAAATCTTCATGTGCTCCATCCCTGCACCATGCGCATTGGGCGTTCAGCGAAAGTCGAACGCACTGAACAAACGCGTCCACTGCTCGCCGTCGAACAGGCAGGCACCATAGGGCCCGGCGGTGAGCAGGTGCCTGCCATCGGGGCTGATGTCGATGCGGCCGGTCACCATGGAGCTGGGGGCATGCTCGTCCAACTCGCCCAGCGGCACCAGTTCCTTGTCGGCGCTGATGACGTAAACCCCCTCCTGCGCGCCAAAGTACATGCGCCCCTGGAACCAGTGCGCATCCATCGGCTGCGAGCCCCAGGCCAGCTCGCTGCTGGCCACTTGCTCCCAGTGCTCTTCCCGACCTGCCCAGACATTGCCATGCAGATCGCTGACATAGACCTTGCCATCGCCAGCGCAGCACACCGTTTCCAGTTGCGCCTGGGTGGGCAAGTGGCACGGGTGCCAGTGGGTTCCATCAAAGCGCCACAGGTCGCCCCCGCCGCCGGCGGCATAGAAGTCGGTGTCGCTGAACGCGCTCAGGTCCTTGAAGCCAATCCTGCGGCCCAAATCGGCGTGCGGTGCTTCGGTGTAGTCCGTTGGCATGGGCGCACCGCGGCCTTCGCTATGCAGGTCCACCCACTGCTCGATGCCTTCGCGCCGGTACAGGCGCCGGTTGCTGCCCACGGCATAGAGCTTGCCGGCAGCCCGCACCACCTTGCGGATGGTGACCATGGTGCCTACCGGCGTCTTCAGGCTGATCAGGTCTTCGATGGCGGCTTCGAACTGCTTGGACTTCGCGCTCGTGCTGTAGACATTGCTCACGCTGTCCACGACGACATACTCTGCCGGGTCGGTGCCGCAGGCAATCGACGAGAAGCTGAAGCGCTCCGTCTGCGCAAACGGAATGCTCCCGGCCGCGATGGGGCGGTCCGTGATGATGGTGACGGCGCGGGTCTTGGGGTAGGTGTCCCGGTCGTCCTTCTCTTCCACCAGCAGAAAGCAGTAGCCCTGTTCCCGAAAAATGGCACAGTCGTAAATCGTGTACCCGTGGAAGTACTTCTTCCACACCTTCTTGTCAAAAATCATGCTCCCTCTTTGGTCGCGCGGCGCGGGCTGGCCCGTTATTGTTGCCACTCCCGGCCGGCGCCGCTGACTCCTTGCCATCTGTTACATGATCTTCGACCGCGAAACCTACAAGCGCTTCTTCCACGGCTACGACATCATCGACTGCACCATTGGCTTCGAAGACGGCCGGCTGGGCTTTTTGCTCGCCGAGATCAAGGAGGGTAGGGCGCACGACGACCCCTACCAGTTGCGTGTGCTGGCAGTAAAACGCACGAGCCCGGTGGAGACACGTTTCTTCTGGCTGTCCGCCAACGCACTGGACCTCTGGTCCGATCTGTCCAGCGCCTGGGCGCCGGACCATGCAGAGTTTGTCGGTGTCAGCATCGGCCGGCAGGTCTATGGCTACAAACCCAAGGTCCACAAGGGCCAGGAAGCGCGCATTCCCTTCCACCGCGTGCCGGCCGGCGCCGAGGCGCGCTACGACAGCATCGTGCGGTGCACCGTGCGCGCCGGCACCACCGTGTTTGCCGTGGGCTGGCCATTTCGCGTGTTCGAGCGCCTCGGGCCTGATCAATGGCGCGAGCACACCCACATCCCTTTGCCCGAGGGCCTGGACAGCACGGATAGAGACATTTTCGACGAGGCCATGGGCCTGGACCAATCCAGCTTCCACTACCTGGCAGGCCACTCTGCGCAGGATCTTTATGTGGTCGGATCGAAAGGCACCGCATGGCGACGCCAGGGAGAGCAGTGGCGCAAGCTGCTCTTCCCCTCGGACCTCTCGCTGCGCACCATCGCCGTCGCACCCAATGGCATGGCCTACATCACCGATGAGAACGGCCGGGTCTGGAAAGGCCGGGACGATGAATGGCGCTGTATAACGCCCGTATGGAAGTCTCTCTATGGTTTCAAGGACAGCGCCTGGTTCGCCGGCAGGCTCTGGTGTACAGGGGACAAGGGCGGCCTGTACTTGCTGCAGGGCCGTCGTATGGTCCTCGCGCAGGACGCCCGCGAGCAGCCCATGCCATGGGAGTTTTCATCGGCCGCGCGGCGGCTGGACGTGTCACCCGATGGCCGCATGCTGCTGATCGCTGGCGGCGTCTGGGCAGCGCAGTTCGATGGGGACCAATGGTCCTGGCTGATCGACGGCATGCCGTCGGCCAAGGCGGTGGCCGACGGGCCGCTGGAGGCAGCAGGAGTCTGACCTGCTGCGCCGGGACTGGCCCTGCGGGCCTGCGAACGTCCAGGGCATGTAGTGCTCCCCTGGTAAGCTGCTGCTGCATCTGGATTGGAGCCCGCTGGTGACCGCAACCCTTCCCCCAAGAACCTTCGGCCTGGCCGCACACCGCCTGCACCGTTTGCAGGCCGACGGAGGCCTGGCCCAATGGGCCGCTGCATCGCAAGCCGCCCTGCACGAGCTGCAACTGGGCATCGCCGCCGTCGGTGGCTCGGCCGACGCCATCGAGCAGCATGCCCTGGCCGGCCACTTCCCGCGCTTCACGCGCCTGCCCTATGGGCGCGAGGGCGGGGTGATGCGCATGGTCTCGCGCATCGCGGGCGGTGTGCATGCCGAGCAGGAACTGGCCGGCGCCATCTACCTGCTGGACCCGCTCGACCCCTCGTCCCTGTACCCCGAGGCCCAGGCCCTCAAGCGCCAGTGCATCTCGCACGGCAAGCCCCTGCTGCTCACCGTGGCCGCGGCCGTCGAATGGGTCGCGGTGGAGGCCGCGCTGCAGGCCGGCACCTCGCTGCGCCAGCGCCCGCCGGCCATGGTGCCTTTGATCGACAAGCAGTCCGTCGCCCTCATCGCGCACGATGCGTTGAAGTCCGCCATGGTGGACTTCGCGCACCGCCATTTCGACCTGCTCTCGCAGACCAAAGAGCGCTTTGCCACCGGCACCACCGGCGGGCGGCTCAACGAGATGGCCTGGTCGCGCGGCTGGCCGCGCGACCAGCCGTGGGTGCAGCCCCTGCGCAGCGGCCCGCTGGGGGGCGATGCGCAGATCGCCGAACTGGTGCTCGACCAGCGCTGCGACAAGGTGCTCTTCTTCGAAGATGTGCACGTGGCGCGCCAGCACGAGGCCGACATCCAGCTGCTGGAGCGCGCCGTCTGCACCAAGAGCTTTGCAGCTGCCTGCTACCACACGCCTGCCATGGCCGACGCCTGGGCGCGCGCCTGGGCTTGACCCCCTGCCGCCACCACCGGCGGCCTCCATTTGACCGCCAGCGCACTGCGCGTTGACCCACGCGGCGAAACCGCCGCCGCGCATTGCCGCGGGCTGCCATGCCCCGGATCATCGGCCACCAGAACAGCGCAGGGCTTGTGCCCCGCGCCGGGTGAACCAGAACGAGATCCGGAGACAAGGCATCATGGGTGCGGTACAGGCATACAACTACATCGTCGTGGGTGGGGGCTCGGCAGGCTGCGTGGTCACGCACCGCCTGGTCCGCGCCGGGCACAGCGTGCTGCTGCTCGAAGCCGGGCCCGCCGACAACACGCCCTTCGTGCGCATGCCCGCCACCTTTGTGCGCGTGATCGGCAGCGAACGCACCTGGCTCTACGAGACCGAGCCGCAGCCCCATGCACAGGGCCGCCGCATGCATGTGCCCCAGGGCCGCACCCTGGGCGGCGGCAGCTCGGTCAATGCCATGGTCTACATCCGCGGGCAGGCGGCCGACTACGATGGCTGGGCCGCCCAGGGCTGCACGGGCTGGGCCTGGTCCGATGTGTTGCCCTGGTTCCGCCAGGCCGAGGCCAACCAGGTGCTGTCCGGCCCGCTGCACGGCACCGAGGGGCCGCTGCATGTCAGCGAGACGCGCCACCGCCACCCGCTGAGCTCGGCCTTCCTGCAGGCCGCGCAGGAGTGCGGCCTGCCCTACAACCACGACTTCAACGGCGCCGAGCAGGCCGGTGTGGGCTACTACCAGACCACCACCCACCAGGGCGAGCGCGCCAGCACGGCGGCCACCTACCTGGCGGCCGTGCGCCACCTGCCCCAGCTCACGGTCGCCACCGGTGCCCAGGTGCTGCGCCTCACGCTGTCGGGCGGGCGCGCCACGGGCGTGGTCTACCGCGATGCACAAGGCACCGAGCTCCAGGCCCTGGCCCATGACGAGGTGGTGCTGAGCGCCGGTGCGCTGGCCACGCCCAAGCTGCTCATGCTGTCGGGCATCGGCCCGGGGGCGCACCTGCAGTCCATGGGCATCCCCGTGGTGCACGATCTGCCCGGCGTGGGCCAGAACTTCCAGGACCACCTGGAGGTCAGCGTCTATGGCCGCTGCCGCGCACCCATCAGCCTGGCGGGCCAGGACCGCGGGCTGGCCGCGCTGCGCCACGGCCTGCAGTGGCAGCTCACGCGCACCGGCCTGCTCACCTCCAACGTGGTGGAGTCCGGCGGCTTCGTGGACACCACGGGCAGCGGCCGTCCCGACGTGCAGTTCCACGTGCTGCCGGTGCTCGTGGGCGATGTCGACCGCGAGCCGCTGGCGGGGCACGGCCTCTCCATCAACCCGTGCTTCCTGCGCCCCGCCTCGCGCGGCTCCGTGGCCCTGGCCAGCCCCGACCCGATGGCCCAGGCCCGTTTCGACGGCAACTTCCTCGCAGCCCGGGAGGATGTGGACACCCTGGTGCGCGGCGTGAAGCTGGCCCGGCGCATCCTGCGCGCGCCCTCGCTGGCGCGCCACATCAGCGCCGAACTGTCGCCCTCGGCCGATGAGGCGCTGGACGATGCCGCGCTCGAAACCCATGTGCGCGCACGCGCCAAGACCGTCTACCACCCCGCTGGCACCTGCCGCATGGGCGGCGCAGGCGATGCGCAGGCGGTGCTCGACCCCGCGCTGCGCGTGCGCGGCGTCGGCGGCCTGCGCGTCTGCGACGCGTCTGCCATGCCCACCCTGGTCAGCGGCAACACCAACGCACCGGTGGTGATGCTGGCTGAGCGCTGCGCCGATTTCATGCTGCGTGCGCGCTGATACGGATTCGCCTTCAACCGTCTAACGTCGTTGGTTCGCCTTGCCGTGCTACAGCACTGTCTGCGGCTTCCCGCCTAGTTATACGGTCGAACGCGAATCCATATGAGCCCTGCCGGCCTGTTTGCCCCGCTTCGGGGCCGTGATTCGAAAGGAGACTGTTGTGAGCAACCCATCTGCATCCCTGGCCGGCCTGTCGGTCCTCATCACCGGTGGCGGCAGCGGCATCGGCGCCGCCGTGGCGCGGCAATGCGCAGCCGCGGGCGCCCGTGTGGCCCTGATGGGGCGCCGGCTGGCCCCGCTGCAGGCCGTGGCCCAGCCCCTGGGGGCCCTGGCCGTGGCGGGCGACGCGGCCGACGCGGCCGACGTGCGGCGCGCGCTGGCGCAGGTGCGCGAGGCCCATGGCGGCATCGACGTGCTGGTGGCCAATGCGGGCGGGCATGGCATCGGCAATGCGCTGGGCACCGACGATGCCTCGTGGGCCCTGTCGGCGCGGTTGAACCTGGACACCGCCTTCGTCTGTGCGCGCGAAGCCCTGCCCGGGCTGATGGAGCGGCGCGGCAACATCGTCATCCTGTCCTCCCTGGCCGGCCACTTCGCCGGCCCCGATGCGGTGGGCTACGTGACGATGAAGCATGCGCTCATCGGCCTGACTCGCTCGCTGGCGCGCGACTACGGCCGCCATGGCGTGCGCGCCAACGCCGTCTGCCCGGGCTGGGTGCGCACCGACATGGCCGACGAGCAGATGGCCGTGCTGGTGCAGCGCCACGGGCTGGCCGACACCGAGGCCGCCTACGACCTCGTCACCCGCCACGTGCCGCTGGGCCGGCCGGCCACCCCCGATGACGTGGCGCAGGCCGTGCTGTTCCTCGCCTCGCCGCAGGCGGCCATGGTCAGCGGCAGCGCGCTGATGGTCGATGGCGGCGCCTCGGCGGTGGACCTGCCCACGCTGGCCTTTGCCGAATGAAGGCACCCCTTTCCTTTCTCACCACTGGAGCACATGCCATGAGCGCTACCCACCGCCCCCCGGACTGGAAGCATTACGACGACTTCGCGGCCGGCATCGCCACCAACCGCCTCCCGGCCAGCGAGGCCCTGGTCGGTCAGGTGCTGCCGCTGCACCTGCCGGGCCGCGTGCTGACCCTGCAGCCCGACAGCCGCCACATGCTGCGCTGGGAGGAGTCGGGCGACGGCCTGGCCCCGCGCAGCGGCAGCGACCGCTACGAGGCCGTGGAGGTCGCGCCGGACACCTGGTTCATCGACCTCACGCGGGCGGCGCTGCCCGACGAAGCCTGGACCGTCATCGCCAACACGCGCACACGCCGCGTGCTGGCCGTGCGCTGCTGCATCCTCGGCGACGGGCAGGTGGCGGGCGAGCCGCGGGTGGCCCAGGACTTCCTGGCCGGCACGCTGGGCGCGGGCCCGGCCCTGGCGGGCAGCACCGCGCCGCACGAGACGCGCGAGCTGATCGGGCTGCGCACCTTCCAGACCTACAGCCCCGAGCACACCTACGAGCACACCTACCTGAGCTCCCAGCGCTACGCCTGGCAGTGCCTGGTGGGCGTGCAGCGCGGCCATGGCGACGTGGACCAGGCCAGCTACTACAAGTTCGACGACCAGCAGTACATCTTCACCTTCCGCGAGTACCGCATCCCCGTCGCCTCGGTCTTCTTCTTCAACTTCGAAAGCGGCCGTTCCACCGGCAAGTTCCTGGGCCTGACGGGCGCGGGCGAGATCTCCAACCAGTCCGCCGGGGCCTTCATGCGCAAAGCCTCGATGACGGTCTACCCCTCCCAGCACGAACCCGTCTGAGGCCTTCCACCATGCGCACCCCCTACCAAATCATTGCAGACCACTACGCGGCCTCCGATCGGGGCGATATCGCAGCCATGGTGACCGACCTTGCCGACGATGTGCAGTGGACGGAGATGGCCGGCTTTCCCTGTGCCGGCACCTATGTCGGCCCCCGCGCCGTGGTCGAGAACGTCTTCGAGGTGCTGGGCCGCGACTGGGAGGGCTACCGCTTTGCGCTGACGGCCCTGCTCGATGCGGGTGACCAGGTGGTCGGCATCGGCACCTACAGCGGCCGCTTTCGTGCCACCGGGCAGGCCATGCAGGCCCGTGCCGTGCATGTCTGGGCCCTGCAGGGCGGCCGCGTGACCCGCTTCGAGCAGTTCACCGACACCCTGCTCGTGGCGCGCGCCATGGCCCGATGAGCAGGCCCCATCGGAACCCTCCCATGGCATCCCACGAACACCCTACCCACCACCCGCTGGCCGACGGCTTTCTGATGCGCCGCTGCTACGGCAATTGCATCGACGGCCAGGAGCAGACCCCGCGCAGCGGGGCCTGGCTGCCGGTGGTCGACCCGGCCACCGGCATGCACATCGCCGACGCCCCCGACAGCGACGCGGCCGATGTCGATGCCGCTGTGGCCTCGGCCCGGCGCGCCTTCACCGATTCGGCCTGGACGCGGCTGCGCCCGGCCGACCGCGAGCAGATGCTGTACCGGCTGTCGCAGCTGATCGAGGAGCATGGCGACGAACTCAGCGCCATCGAGACGCTGCAAAGCGGCAAGCTGCGCAGCATCGCGCGCGCCGTGGACGTGGGCGGCGGCGCCGAGTTCGTGCGCTACATGGCCGGCTGGGCCACCAAGCTCGAAGGCCAGACGCTGCAGCCCTCCATCGGCTTTCCGCCCGGGGTGCAGTACCACACCTGGACACGGCGCGAGGCCGTGGGCGTGGTGGCGGCGATCGTGCCGTGGAACTTCCCGCTCGCCATCGCGCTGTGGAAGGTGGCGCCCGCTCTGGCGGCCGGCTGCACCGTGGTGCTCAAGCCCTCGCCCGAGACCCCGCTCACCGCGCTGCGCCTGGCCGAGCTGGCCCTGGCCGCCGGCATCCCGCCGGGCGTGCTCAACGTGGTCTGCGGGGCCGGTGCCACGGGGGCGGCGCTCTGCGGCCACCCGGGCATCGACAAGATCAGCTTCACCGGCTCCACCGCCACCGGCAAGTCCATCGGCCGCGCCGCCACCGAGAACATGGCCCGCGTCACGCTGGAGCTGGGTGGCAAGTCGCCGCTGATCGTGCTCGGCGATTGCGACGTAGAGCGCGCCGCCATGGGCGCGGCCATGGGCATCTTCTTCAACCAGGGCCAGGTGTGCACGGCGGGCTCGCGCGTCTACGTGCAGCGGCGCATCTTCGAGCGGGTGGTGGCGGCGCTGGCGCAGATTGCGCAGGGCATGAAGATCGGCTCCGGCTTCGACCCCGAGACCCAGATCGGGCCGGTGGTCTCCAGCCGCCACCTCGACCGTGTGCTGGGCCACCTGGACCGCGCCCGCGCCGAAGGCGCACGCGTGCTCACCGGGGGCACGCGCAGCGGCACGGCGGGCTGCTTCATCGCGCCGACCGTGCTGGTGGACGTGCACGCCGGCATGCAGGTGGTGCGCGAAGAGGTCTTCGGCCCCGTGGTGGCGGCCATGCCCTTCGATGACGTCGACGAGGTGGTGCACCTGGCCAACGACTCGCCCTACGGCCTGGCCGCCAGCGTCTGGTCCAACGACCTCGCGGCCGTGCACCGCCTCATCCCGCGGCTGCAGGCCGGCACCGTCTGGGTCAACTGCCACAACATGCTCGACAACAACCTGCCCCTGGGCGGCTACAAGCAGTCGGGCGTGGGCCGCGACCTGGGGCGCGCCGCCGTCGAGGGCTGCACCGAACTCAAGAGCGTGTGCATGGCCGTCTGAGCGGCTGAGACAGCGCAGAACAGAAGCATTCCAACCCACAGGAGACAAACCATGATCCCTTTCCGCAACACCGTGCGCCTGGCCGCACTCACCCTGGCCCTGGGCGCCGGCAGCGCTGCCGCCTGGGCCCAGGCCCGGCCCGACTGCGGCATGAACACCGGCAAGAAGGCCAGCGGCGAGCCCATCGTGCTCGGCGCCGTGGTCGGTAAGACCGGGCCCGACGACTTCAGCGCCTCGGCTCTGGCCGCCGCCGCGTACTTTAAGTGCGTCAACGACAACGGCGGCATCCACGGTCGCCCGGTGGAGTACCTGATCGCCGACGACCAGTGGAACCCCGAGGTCGCCTCGCAGGTGGCGGCCAAGCTGGTGATGGACCGCAAGGTGCTGGCCATGGTGGGCAGCTCCAGCTTCGTCGAATGCGGCGCCAATGCCCGGCTCTACGAGCGCGAGAACGTGATGGCGATCGCCGGCGTGGGCGTGCCGCGCGAGTGCTTCTTCGCCAAGAACTACGCCCCGGTCAACAGCGGCCCGCGGGTCTCCGCCACCTTGGTGGCCGCCCATGCGGCCCAGGCCTACAAGGCGCGCCGCATGGTCTGCATCATCCCCAACATCCCCAGCCTGGGCAACTGGGCCTGCGAAGGCGCCAAGGGCTGGGGCAAGGGGCAGGGCGTGGAGGTCGAGACCATCACCATCGACCCGGGCTCGGCCGACGCCACCTCGGTGATGCTGCAGGCCGCCGCGAAAAAGCCCGACGTGATCGTGCTCAACGTGCCCAAGGGCATCATGGTCCCCATGCTGGCCGCGGCCGAGCAGCAGGGCCTGCAGCGCCGGATCCGCTTCGCCTCCACCACGCCGGCCTACAACAGCGACGTACCCAAGGCCATCGGCGCGGCCTGGAACAACGCGCTGGATGTGCACCTGGAGTTCATGCCCACCGAGTCCAACGGGCCGGACAACCTCAACTGGAAGGCGGTGATGGCCGCCTATGCGGACAAGGGGGCGCCGCGCGACTCCTTCGCGCAGGGAGGCTACCTGGCGGCGCGCGTGGTCACGGACGCGCTGCTCAAGCTGGGCAGCGCCAAGCCGCTGGACCGGGCCAGCGTGAGCGCCGCGCTGCGCCAGGTCAAGGGCTTCAAGAGCGACATGCTGTGCAAGCCCTTCTACGTGGGCGATGGCGCGCGCCACAACGCCAACACCAGCGGCCCCATCGCGCAGGTCAGCGGCAACGGCTTCAAGCAGGTCACAGCGGCCTGCCTGACGGCCGACGAGCCCGAGCTCGCCGATGTGCGTGCCGACGAAAAGCGGCTCGGACTCTGAGCACCCCGCCATGGACGAGCTCCTGCCCTTCCTGATGGCCGGCCTGGGCGTGGGCGCGGTGTATGCGCTCTCCGGCGTGGGCCTGGTGGTGCTGTACCGCGCCAGCGGGGTGCTGAACTTCGCCTTCGGCGCCATCGGCGCGGTGGGGGCGCATGTGGCCTGGTCGGCGCTGCAGGCGCAATGGCAGCAGGGCCTGGCCTGGGCCGCGGCGGTGGCCACGGCCATGCTGCTGTCGCTGGCCTACGGGCGCCTGCTGGCGCCGCGCCTGGCTGCGCGCGATGCCACCATCCGCAGCATCGCCACGCTGGGCCTGGCCCTCATGCTGATGGCGTTTGTCGAATGGTTCTGGGGCGAGCAGCCGCGCCGCCTCATCCTGCCCACCGACCTGCAGGCCATCGAGCTGGGCGAGGTGCGCCTCACGGGCACGCGCATCCTGGGCCTGGCGCTGGCCGTGCTGATGATGGCCGGCGTGGGCTGGCTGCTGGCGCGCACCCGCATCGGCCTGATGATGCGCGCCCTGGCCAACGACCGCGCGCTCAGCGCCCTGCTGGGGGTGCCGGTGCTGCGCGTCGATACCGTGGCCTGGGTGCTCTCGGGCGCCTTTGCCGGCGTCTGCGGCCTGTTGCTGGCCAACATCGTGCGGCTGCAGGCCACGGTGCTGACCTTTCTGGTGATCCCGGCGTTCGCCGCTGCCATCCTGGGCCGGCTGAACTCGCTGCCGGCCACCGTGGCGGGCGGGCTGCTCATCGGCATGCTGGAGGCCTGCGCCATCCTGCTGCCCGGCTTCGCGCCCTTTCGCACCGCGGTGCCCTTTCTCATGGCCTTGCTGGCCATCGTGGCCTTTCGCAACACCACGCGTGCCGCGTAGGTCCCTTCTGTCTTCGATCGTTCCACCATGTCCATCCTCCCTTCCGCCGCCGCGCCGCTGCCGCCGCGCCCGGCCGTTCCCCGCGCGCCGGCCGGCCTGCTCGCTGCCGTGGCCCAGAGCGCTGCGCTGCAGCGGCGCCAGTACCACTGGCTGTGCGCGGCCCTGCTGCTCATGGCCCTGGTCCTGCCGTGGCTGGCCAACAGCTACTGGACCAAGACCTTGAGCGCTTCGATGGCGCTGAGCGTGGCCGCCGCCGGCGTGGCCCTGCTCTATGGCCAGCTCGGCCTCATCAGCCTGTGCCAGTACGCCCTGCTCGGGGTGGGCGGCTGGGTGGCGCTGCGCCTGGGCCATGGTGGGGCCCTGCCGTTCGAGCTGTGCGTGCTGGCCGGCGGCCTGGCCGCCAGCGTGGCCGGCATGGTGGCCGGCCTGCCGGCGCTGCGCATGAAGGGCCTGTACCTGGCGCTGGTGACCCTGATGATGGCCGGCGGCTACCAGGTTCTGGCCAGCGCGCTCGGCTTTCCCGATGGCGGGCCGGGCTGGCTCGGCAAGGCCGATGGCACAGGCCGCGCCATGTTGGCGCGGCCCTGGCTGGCCCAGGGCGATGGCGCCTACCTGGCCTACGTGCTGGCCTGGCTGGCCGCCGTGATGGGCCTGATCGAGTGGCACCGGCGTGGCAAGCCGGGCCGCGCCTGGGCGCTGATCCGCCGCGGCGAGGCCGCCGCCACCGCGGCCGGTGTCAACGTGCTGCTCTACCAGACCTGGGCCTTCGGCCTGGCCGGCTTTTGCGCCGGGGTGGCGGGCGCGCTGCTCGCGGGCAATGTGGGCCAGCTCGATGGCCGGGCGTTCCAGGCGTCCGAGTCGGTCATGCTGCTGGCCCTCACGGTGGTGGGCGGTGCCTACCACTGGCTGGGCACGCTGCTCGCAGGCCTGCTGCTCAGGGCCGTGCCGGCACTGCTGACGGACTGGGAGGTCAACGGCTATGTGGCCCTGATGTTCTTCGGCGCGGCGCTGCTGCATGCGCTCATCACCGCGCCGCAGGGCATTGCGGGCCAGTGGCTCACGGCGCTGCAGGCGCTGCGCCAGCGGTTGCGGGGAGCGCAGGCATGATCGTGATCGACAACCTCAGCGTGCAATTCGGCGGCCTCAAGGCCATCGACGGCCTCACGGCCGCGCTGGATGCACCGGTCTGCGGCCTGATCGGCCCCAACGGCGCCGGCAAGACCACGCTGGTGAACCTGCTCAGCGGCCTGGTGGGCGCGCACGGCGGCCACGTGGCGGTGGATGGCCTGCCCTGGCTGCCGCTCACGCCGCGCCAGCGCGTCGTGCAGGGCCTGCGCCGCTCCTTCCAGACCGAGCAGGTGGTGGAGGACCTGAGCGTGTGGGCCAACGTGCAGGCCGTGCTCGACCAAGTGCCGTCCACGGGCGTGGATTCTGCGGACGAGGTGGCCGACGTGCTGGGCTACTGCGGCCTGGCCGATGTGGCCACAGAGCCCGGGCAGGCCATCAACCTGTTCCAGCGCCGCATGCTGGAGCTGGCCAAGGCCCTGGTGGGCCGGCCCCGCCTGCTGCTGCTGGACGAGCCCGGCGCCGGCCTCACCGAGCAGGAGTCGGGTCGGCTGCGCGAGGCGCTGCGCGGCATCCAGGCCTTTCGCGGCGCCCAGGTGCTGCTCATCGACCATGACGTGGACCTGATCGCCGACACCTGCAGCCAGACCCTGGTGATGGACTTCGGCCGCCGCCTGGCGCTGGGGCCCACGCGCGAGGTGCTGCAAGACCCCGAGGTGCGCCGTGCGTACCTGGGGACCTAAGGAGATACCACATGCTGATGATCGAGAACCTGGTGCTGCAACGCGGCGGCAAGCCGGTGCTGCACGGCATCGACCTGGCCGTGGCCCCGGGCACCGTGACGGCCCTGGTGGGCGCCAACGGCGCGGGCAAGTCGAGCACGGTGATGGCCGTGGCCGGTGCCCTGCCCGTGCAGTCGGGGCAGGTGCTTGCCGACGGCCAGCCGCTGCTGCGCCTGCGCCCCGAGGCCGTGCGCGCCGCCGGCGTGGCGGTGGTGCCCGAGGGGCACCGCGTGCTGGGCGACCTGTCGGTGCTGGACAACCTGCGCGTGGCTGCAGGCGGCCTGCCCGCCGCCGAGGTGGCCGGCGCCATCGACGCGGTGCTGCAGACCCTGCCCGAGCTGCGCAGCAAGCTCGCCGACCCGGGGCGCTCCCTGTCGGGCGGGCAAAAGCAGATGGTCTGCGTGGCCCAGGCGCTGCTGGCCCGTCCGCGCTACCTGCTGATCGACGAACTCTCGCTCGGTTTGTCGCCGGTGGTCGTCAAGCGCCTGGCCGAGATCGTGCAAGAGGTGGCGCGCCAGGGCGTGGGCGTGCTGCTCATCGAGCAGTTCACCACGCTGGCGCTGTCCATCTCCAGCCAGGCGAATGTGCTGGTGCGCGGGCGCATGGCCTGGTCAGGCACCTCGCGCGCGCTGCTGGCGCAACCCGACATCCTGCACAGCAGCTACCTGGCGCCAGTCGGCTGAGCCGCTCACTCAGTGTGGGCGGGTTTGTTGCTGCTGCCCGCGCCAGTCCGACGGGGCCACCCCGTACTCGGCCTTGAACATGCGGCAGAAATGCGCATTGCTGCGAAAGCCGCAGGCAAAGGCAATGTCGGCGATCTTGCGCTCGGCCTGCGCGGGGGCCGCCAGCAACAGTTGGCTGCGCGCCAGGCGCTCGCGCCAGATGTAGCGCTCCAGGGTCACCGGCTCGTCCTCGTAGACACGGTGCAGGTAGCGCTTGGAGCAGCGCATGGCCTCGGCAATGCTGTCGATGCAGAGGTCGTCCTCGCCCAGGTGGGCCTGCACGTACTGCTGCACGCGCAGCTTCATCACCCCGGGCAGCGTGGTGTGCACGCGGCCCTGGTGCTGCTCGCTCAGCAAGGTGTAGCCCAGCAGGGACAGCACGGTCTCGCTCAGCGCCGGGGCGGCCTCGTCGGGCAGCGAGGCCAACTGCTCCGACAGCGAGCGCAGAAAGCCCCCCAGCACCGCCGACAGGCCCAGCTGGGCACTGTCGCGCGCCTCGCAGGTGTGCAGCTCGGGCACCTTGAAGCTGCGCAGCAGCTCCCGCGGGATCTGGATGGCCAGCAGCCGCGTGCGCTCGAAATTGCCGATGGAGTAGGGCACCCGGGGGTCGTACAGGCTCCAGTCGCCCGCGCGCAGGTCGAACACCCGGTGCCGCTGCTCGATGCGCGCATGGCCCTGCAACTGCAGCACCAGCTTGTAGCAGTCGTCCAGCGCGTCCGGCGTGTGCCGCGGATTGCGCACCACCATGTGCGGCGGCGCCTCGATCTGGAACAGCCGCAGCCCGCCCAGCTCATAACGCGAGAGCTCGGCCTCCAGCAGGCCGGTCTCCATGGCCTCCACGCTCAGGCCGCCGAAGTGGCAGCGGTTGATGTCGGCCCAGTGCTCCGCGCGGTCGGAGGCAGCGGTGTGGAAGGTGTTCACTCTCAGATGGTTCATGCCCCCGCCGCCTCGATTACTAACATTTGAGTGACTTTAGGACTTTTGCCTGCGCGGCTCCACCGGGGAATCCCTTGCACGCAACGCGGTGGAAGACATCGGCGTGTGGATCGCATAAGATACTGTATAAAAATACAGTATTCACAGTGATGCTGCTGCAGTTCTGTGGAGGCGCTCACCATGCCCACCCCGCCACGCCCACCCGCCCACGTTGACGACGACAACACCCCCCCAGGTCATGCAGGAGGTGCGCATCCCCCTGCAGGCCGTGCGTGGCCGGGGCGCGGCCACGGCGCTGGCCCACCGCTTCGTGCGCGACACGCGCGAGGCCGTCGATGATGGCTGGGAGGCGTATGTGGAAGAGGGCGATGGGCCGGCGCCTCCCGCCACCCGCGTGCACTTCGAGACAGCCAAGAGCGCCATCTGCGCCAACGACTCGCCCGACATCTATTTCGATCTCTCGGTGAACCCCTACCGCGGCTGCGAGCACGTTATCTAGCAACTTCCAATGTGTGTCTAATTTGACGTAGATAGTTTGCGCGGATGATGAGTGAACCCTCCGAGCTATGAAGATGCCTAAGAAGAAAAGCCAGACCCATCTGAACCCAGTACACCCCACCCTGCTGAGCGACGTCCTCCCTAACGATTTGCGAAGTCTTCGGGCCCGGCGCTCCAGTCGAACGACTCAAGAACTAAGCGCTGTTTCGTGTGTCGTTGAGCATGAGGCGTCAGGAAAAGTGCTTCGTTGGTCTTTTGAAGAGTACGCTAAAAACTTGAGTGAGACGCTTGTGCGTCAGTGCCTGCTTGCTGCTCACCAAGAATTAGAGGGCAAAAAATTATCTGTCACCACAGTACAAGATACCTATTATGGATTGGAAGAATTTTTTAAACTGTGTGAAGAGAAGTTAGATGGTGGTCGTTCGGTAGAAAATGTGGCTGGTATTGGTCATCAATTGGGGAAGGATTTTATTTCTTGGTATTTGCAAAATCATCCAGGGCGTTCAGTAAATAGAAAGCGCTATGGAAAAGTGAAGCAAATTATAACGAATTACAAAAAGCGTTATTTGGGGATTGAGAATGTTGGAAGGGTGCTTGTCTGGCCTCGGGCGCCCAGAGAGACGGCGAGTCCTACATCGGGCTACGCTTCCAACAGCTTTAATCTTCTAGCAGAAGCTTCGCTTGCAGACATAAAGTTTATTATGGCAGAAATGTCTGCGTACGATTGCGTTTTAAGAAATGTTAGTGGGATATTGAATAGAGCGCCCACGCTTGCGGATGCATGCTTTGAGGTGGGGCTGTCAGAATACAAGCAGAAAATTAGAAATAGGGTGCCGAAGTTTTTTTCTGATCGCGTTAGAGTTATTAAGAGCAGAGCAATAGTTAAAAGTGTTTGCATGGCCTATCAGATGACGGCTGACGAGTTTATTAGTTGTTATCTTGAATTTGGTGATGCACTTTCCATGAGCGGAACCTTGTTTCCAAGTTACTCTGTTATTTCTGGAAAACAGGTTGCGAGATTTTCTGGGGCAGATGTACAGGAATCTTGGGATATCGCTTCGGTCACTATTGCTCGTCATCACCCTGAGTGGCCTTTAGGCATGAATTGGAGTAGCGCAAACTCACTAATATGCGCTGAAGGTAGGCATAGTCTGCATAAAGATGTCTATTCGGCCTACAAAGTCGCCGTTCACATGCGCTTTGGTAAAGGAGAGTCGCCACTTGAAATTGGATTATTAGCGTACATTGCTAGGTCTTTTTTCACCTCTTCAACGTTGTATCCTTTCCTGTTGTATGTGCAAAATAATACAGGTTGGAATTTAGAAGCAGTTCTTGCCATCAGTTCGAATTTGGATGATCACATCGCGCCTGACTTGGTGGATCCAAATTATGTGATGATTTATGCATGGAAGGGAAGGAGCGAGAAGTCTGTTCATCATCGGTCAAATATTAATAATCCATACAGTGTTTATAATGTTTTAAAATTTGTAGAGCGTGTAGTTAATGGATTTCCAATATTGGAGGGTGAGCGGGTTGAGAGTATTTGGCAGTATGTTCGTACCAAAAATCTCTGGACTAAACTCTCTGGCGTTCGGGCTGAACTCTCGGCTTCTGCAATCCCGTCCACCTCAAAGAAATTTCTAGAGAGGCATGGGATAGTTCTTGATGCAAGGAAAATGTATCAAGCGGTTGCTGCTAGGCGGATGCGCACCACGGTGCAAACTCGTAGGAGAGAAAGCGGCTATACACTTGATCAGTCGAAGATTCAGATGGATCATGAGGATATAGAGACTACTCTTAGACATTACGACAATGATGAGGGCGGAGTTGACCTGAAGAATGTCAGGTTGCGAGCGGTTCAGGGGGAGCTTGTCAGCGACCTTGCAGCATATGCAAGTAGGTTAATTCAAGATACTTCTCTCCAACAGCTTCGTCAGGCAATCGACGAGGGCCGCGTTGTGCGTGGCGTAACAATTGGCGGCGAGAAATTAACACAAGAGAACGTAGTTCATTTGTTGTCTCCTGCGTCCCAAACATATATAGCCGCCTGTATGGATCGCTTGAATCCAACGTGGCCAAGGCATGATGAATTTGTTTCCAAGAATGACCCTTGCAGCTTCTTTAATAAATGCGGACTGTGTGAACAATCTAGAATATTTTCCGAGGCACTTCCATTTATTTTCGGCAGAATTAGAGATTTGGATCAGTATCGAATTTCCATGCCAACGCTTGATTGGATTGATAACTTTGGCGATGAGTATGATGCATGGAATGGAATTGTGAATGACTGGAACAATAGAGAGCAATGTGCTCAGGCTGAACGGTTGAGCTTCAATATGATTTATTCGCTTCCAGGAAGCTTGAGAGGTTCGAATTGAAAAGCCAAGATAGGTTGAAAGCTGGATTTGAGGCGGCGTTTCTCACGTTGGAATCCTCTTTGTCTCAGGACGCCGATGAGGTTCCTGAGGCGGAAGTATCTTCTACGACGGATGAGTTCGACTGCGTAGAGGAACGGGATTGCAGTCAAGAAGTTGGATTTAATTTGAAATATATTCCAATTGATGAATGGAGTGGTATAGCGGTTAGCCCTCTGTCAAAGTTTGAAGACGATCGATGGTCTTTTGTTTGTTTCCCACATGTGGATAAAAAATCGGCGACGGCAATTTTTGAGACGGTAAGCTACGGAAAAATTAATCTTCGTGAAAGCTCTAATATCCATCTATTGCTTCTCGTTAAGGCACTGCTGTTCTATTCATTGCCCAAATTCTCTTTTAATAGGCATGGTGGGTCGTATGGAACTGTCGCATCGAAAAAAGCGCGCTTTGTACGTCTGATAGCGATGCTTCATCACTTTCAACTATACCTTCCTAGCAAGAGTGGAATGCCTAGACGCGGATTGGATGAAATTTCTCGAGAGCAGGTCATTAGATATATCGAATCCCACGAAAAACTTGGTGTGAGGTGGGAAATTGCGCACGCGCTGGGTGTATGGCAAGCTCTCAGCCGCGCTGATCTTTTGCCGATTTGTTATTCAATTTTCACTGAATTTGTTGATCAAGATTTGATCTCGAAATATAGGAAGGCATATGATGATGCCTCGTCCGGCTATCTTCCGCTTCCGTTGGATGACTATGCGGCAATATTTAATTATTGCAAAACTGTGGTTGAAGAGTACGGCCGTGACATTCTTTGGCTTGCTCGTACTTACTGCCCGCGAGCTGGGGTCGATGCTAGTGGCTCTGTAGTGTTGGTAGAAGGTGAGTCGACAGCTAGCATCCGCGGGGTAGAGCTTTTCCGAAAGTACAAACCAGTTCTGGTCAATGGGGAACCCTGGTGGAGTCTAAAAATCATGCCTCGGATGCATGAGCGTGATGTGGGCGAATTCATTTCGTACATGGAGATTGTAAGACTCATCGCGGGCCTTTTTGATTGTGCAGTTACCTTGATATTCGCCACCACCGGTATGCGTCGGTCGGAAGTTCGTGCGCTGAAGGTGAATTGTATTTCCTCAGATCCTGATGGGCATTGGCTTACCTACAAGGTCTTTAAAACTTCCGAGGGCTCTCAAGGGGAGATCAGACGCATACCAATACCAGACATCACTGTACGGGCAATTTCTGTATTGAAGGAGTTGTGCGCTGAATCCCGAGCGTATGGCAAACACGATAGTCTGTTCTCGACTGTGTTAAGGGCGGATTTTTTTGGCAGAGTACCATTTTCATCGTTTACATCGCGCTGCTTGGAGCGTGTTTGTTTGAAGGCCGGTATTGAGCATCGCGTACATTCTCATCAGTTTCGTAAATCTTTGGCAATGTATGTAATATACAAAGACACGGGTAATATTGATATTATTGCTCACTTGTTTGCTCATAAGAGTCTGCGAATGACAATGAAATACTTGCTAGCGCTGCCGTCAGTTTCGGCGGAAATACGCAGGGAGCTACTGAGGCAAAACGTTGATATTCTAAGAGAGGTGGTGGCTGCGGCGGAAAGCGGTGCCATTGGCGGGATTGCAGGAAATCGGATAAAGGAGTCCATTGAAGGCTCAAGAAAATTCAGGGCTATTCTTCAGGATGATGGAAAAGAGAGTTTGGCTCAGTTTATTGATGCAATGCTGGATGATGGGATATCGCTTCTTCATCGCTCTGCATTGGCAATATGCATGAAAATTCCGGCTGTTAACGAAATTTCTCCCTGTAATGGAAGGAATGAAAAATCATCTAATCGTTTAAAACCCAATCTTTGGGCATGCTCGCCTCTGGGCTGCAGTCATGCAGTATTCACAGAAAGACACGTCGTTCAATTAGAAAATGACATTGCATTCCATCGGCGCCAGTTGTCTCACCCTTATGCCACACCAAGGCAAATTGCGTTTTCAGCAAGAAAGATTGTTGAGAGTCGTAAACGTCTTCGCGAAGTGACAGGGGGTAGTAGCGATGGCGCGTAAGTCGAATCTCAATTTGGTTTACACAGCAATGCACGCTCTTCTTGAACGGGGAGAGGCCCTGGACCCTACTGCAGTGGCTCGTGAAAGTGGGCTCACACGAGGGACTCTGTATCAAAAGGATGACGACTGGACTGCCGTTATGAAGATGATAGAGGGGGCCAGACCAATTCCTATTGCGGCTCCTTCGGAAAAGACGATTGCGCCTACAGCCGCACGGCACTATCAGCGTTTAGCTTCTCGGGTTGCTCATATGGAAGCACAGATGGAAAAATTGGAAGAACTTGCAAATACTTCTCAGCAGAAATTGCTAGCACAACTTCATCACTACTTTCAGAAGGGCGCTATCGCTCCATCGAAGCGAGAAGAACTAATAATGGCTCGCAATCAAGCTGGATTCTATGAGCAGCAAGCCAGAAAGCTCGCCCTTGAGAATGAGCGGTTGAACGACCAAGCAGCAGCTGCAAAGGTGGTTCAATTAAGAGGTTCAAAGCGCGTAGTCAACGTGCCGAGCTTACTATGCTCAATCGACGCATTGGAACACTTCGTGGCCGCGTTTCGCGCAAATTTTCCCGATATGCAGAGCTCCTCGGCGGTTACGAGCGTGACGCTCGTTTGCGGGCTCCCGATGTCAGGAAAGAGCACGTGGGCGGCTTTACAGATTCCTAGCACGGTAGGGGTTTCTGTTTACGTTGAAGGGTGCTTTCACACACCCGAAATCAGAGGCGCTGTAAGAAGGCATCTCCTCGAAAGAGGGAGCATGAAAATCGGATGTGCTTGGGTAAATGCCAGCTTGAGTACTTGCTTGGAACGAGCTTACCTTGCAAGTGACGATGATGCAACTGTCGATGCTATCGAGCGCGTACATAGCGAGCAGACAGTGGTATCGGTAGCAGAACCGTTTGATTTTATTTTTGGAGTTCCTGGTGAGTAATAGAAATACTCGAAGGTTAGCCGAGTTGTTTGATGCAACTGAAGCTGATGGGGATTGGGGGAAATTGCTTTCTGCTGACCGAACTAGGATTTTAAGAAGCAAAATTATTGCTGAGTGTCGTTTTCCCAGAAGCACCATCTATCAAAATAGACCCGTTGCGGAGCTTATAGAGGAGCGAGAAAGATTGCTGCTGAAGAATGGAGTGCTCAAGGCTGCAAAATCTTCCGCTGCTGTTCTTGAATCGACTGTTTATAGGGAATTGGAGGATCGATTGGGCGGTCTTCAAAGCAGGGCATTGCATGTTGAGAGGGCGCTTCATGCAGCTTTGAATAAATTGCAGAGGAATGAAGTGTGAAAATTTTTAGGGTAGAAATAGGCTCCACGTCGCTTGCTCTAACCAATAATCCAATGCTTTTTTTGGATGATGTGGGGCAAATCATTGAGGCGCCCACCTTGTGGGTTTCAGAGGTGGCTAAGCGTCGCTCTGGAAGTAGGATGACGAGTAAGAAGTATGGCGCTATTCTTGCTCGCTTCCTTCAATGGCTTGATGATTCGGGTTACGGATGTCAGTCGTGGGCATCCATCGATCAAGAGATTCTTGGTCAATTTATTGCTCATCTTCAGAGTGGGGGTGCCACCAGCCGAAAAACTGTCGTCGACTATTTAGGCCGAATTATAGACTTTTATGTTTGGGCGGGTAAAAGCAAGTTTCCTCACTATCTTGAGTTGGAAATAAAAGACGTAGATGTCTTTGTCCGAAAGAATCAAAGTCTTCTGGCTCACATAGCGGTCCCTGTCAGGAAAGCTGTACCTAAGCTTAAGGTACTCTCTGGGCCTGCCACTAAAGTTGCATCGGAGGTGAACAAGCTGGTCACGCAAGAGGAGTATTTGGCAGCACTCAAGCTTATTGATGATCCAGTTTTTGTATTTATCGCCGCAATCATAAGGATAACAGCGATGCGTCCCAAGGAGGTTTTGCAGTTGCCGTATAGAGGGAAGGGGAAAAATGCCGAATTTTTGCCGTACGAAGTTGACCAAATTCCCGATTGGTTGATGATGAGTGATTTGGTGTTTTATTGTCAATCCAAAGGCAAGGATCGCTATGTGCGATTTCCCGGAAGATTGTGGGCGGAAATCTGTCGTTTATATATACCGATTCGACGTCAACGTGCGGAGTTGTATGCGAGGCGAAATGGAGTGTCGCCGCCAAACTCTGTTTTGTTCCTTAATGAAAATGGCTATTCGGTGAATTATGATAGTCTATATCGCGCTTTCAATAAAGTGGCCGAGGCGGCTTGTGAGAGTCGTGTTTTGGGTAAAAATGTTGGATATGCGAAGGCTAAGTTTGGCGCGCGGATGCTAAGGCATACTTGCGCTACATATTTTGTAGTTGATGCTCTGAAAAAGCGAAATAGGTTAGATGGGCCGTATGTGTATGATGCATCTATTGACAACGATCTACGTGAATTGCTAGGGCATGAGGATGTCGAAACGACCTACAAGTACTACGTGCATCTTGTAAATAAATTGTTTTCTGATGACCTTCTAGCCGAGCTGCATCGCAATAGAATAGACGAAGGGCTTTCAGCTATGCTCGACCGCTTGGACTTTAGGGCGTAATCTTTCTTAGACCTAAGCCTGCCAGCGATGGCCCCACTGGTCGATGTCTCAGTACATCTGGCCTGCCTGGCGGCGGGTGACGGCGATCCATACCAGGGCAGGCACATTCGTCGTCGCCCGAAATTCGTCTCGGCACCGGTCGCGCATTGTTGCGCCGATCGCCATGGAAAAGGCACGCTTTTGGTGTCGTTCCTGATTTCAGCGCATGGGCCGGGATTCCCCGGGGGAACTCGATGATCAATTTCGAATTGAGAGGGCTCGACCCCGGTGAAGGGCTGAATTGAAGTGAGGCATCTCGCACAGTTCACTCGGTGCAAAAAAGAGTAAAGGGAGTTGCATTGGCAATCGCGAAAACTGCTCAGTGAGACCAAGATCACAAGCTCTCGAGCGACGAGTAGCTATCACCTGAAATCCCGGCTCTCCAGCCTTCCCAGCCTCCCCAACCATGGCGTGAGATCCACCAGTCGGTGCGCAATCAGGTTCGCCACTTGCCCCCGCCGTTCCCACACCCCTTTGACCGCCAGCAACCGCGACTCCAGCAGCACCTGCCGCTGCTCATCCCGCACCGCAGACCACACGATCACCTGGATGGCGCCAAACTCGTCCTCCAGCGACACGAAGATCGTCCCCTTGGCCGTGGACGGCTGCTGCCGCAAGGTCACGATCCCCGCCGTGCGGATCACTCTTCCATCCGGGATGTGCCGCAGGTCCCGCGATGACAGCAGCTTCTTGGCCGCCATGCGCGGCCGTAGCAGCGCCAGCGGATGCCGACGCAGTGTGAGCCCGGTGGACGCGTAGTCCCACACGATCTCTTCGCCCTCGGGCGCGGCCTGTAGCTCCAGGTAGTCCTCGTTGACCGGCGCCTCCTGCAGAAGTTCGGGCGTTCTATGCAGCCCCGCAGCGTCCCACACTTGCTGGCGCCGGTGACCAGACAACCCCAGCAGCGCATCGGCCGCGGCCAGCAGCTTCATCTCGTGCTGCTCCAGCCCGGCTCGCATGGCCAGGTCCTCGGCGCTGTCGAAGGGTTGCTGCTCTCGGGCTTCCACGATGCGCGCGGCCGATGTCGCATGCAGGCCCGACACCATGTGCAGGCCCATCCGAACGGCTGGGATCGCAGGCAGATCCTCCAGAGTCGATTCCACCGCGCTGTGCATGACATCGACGCCGCGCACTTCCACACGGTGCCGGCGGGCATCCTGAACCAGTTGGCTGGGCGAGTAGAAGCCCATGGGCTGCGAGTTGAGCAAGGCGACCAGGAAGGCCGCGGGCTCGTGCCGCTTGAGCCAGCACGACGCGTAGACGAGCAACGCAAAACTCGCCGCGTGGCTCTCCGGAAACCCGTACCCACTGAACCCCTTGATCTGCTGGTAGGTGGCCTGCGCGAAGGCAGGGGTGTACCCACGCTCCAACATGCCATCGATGATCTTCTTCTCGTACTTCTCCAACCCGCCGCGCTTGCGCCACGCCGCCATGGCCCGACGCAGGTCATCGGCCTCGCCGGCGGTGAAGCCCGCAGCGACCATGGCCACCTGCATGACCTGTTCCTGGAACAGCGTCACCCCCAGAGTGCGGCTGAGCACCTGCTTGAGGTCTTCGCTGGGATAGGTCACCGGTTCCAGGCCCTGTCGGCGATTCAGGTACGGATGCACCATGCCGCCCTGGATGGGCCCAGGCCGCACGATGGAGACCGAGATGACCAGGTCATAGAAGCACCGGGGCCGCAGCCGCGGCAGCATGGACATTTGCGCCCGGCTTTCGATCTGGAACACACCCACCGTGTCGGCGCGGGAGATCATCTTGTAGGTCTCGCGGTCTTCCGCCGGGATGTCCTGCAGTCCGAAGTCGTAGCCCTTGCGCGTACCCACCAGGTCCAGCGCCTTGCGGATGGCGGTCAGCATGCCCAGGGCGAGCACATCGACCTTGAGCAGGCCCACCGCATCGAGATCGTCCTTGTCCCACTCGATCACAGTGCGCTCTTCCATGCTGGCGTTCTGGATGGGAACCAGCCTGCTCAGCAGCCCTTTGGTGAGCACAAAGCCCCCCGTATGCTGCGACAAATGCCGGGGGAAACCGATCAACTGCATGGTCAGCAGAATCAGCTGCCGCACGGCCAGGTCGTTCTCGGCCAAGCCCAGCTCCTCGAAGCGTTCCAGGCGCACCCCATCGCCATCCCACCACTGGTGCCCCTTCGCCAACGCATCGACCACCTCCAGGCTGAAACCCAGGGCCTTGCCCACATCGCGAATGGCGGACTTCGGCCCATAGGTCACCACCGTGGCCGCCAGCGCTGCGCGGTCGCGCCCGTATTTGCGGTACAGGTACTGGATCACTTCTTCTCTGCGTTGGTGCTCAAAGTCGATATCGATGTCCGGCGGCTCGTTGCGTTCTCTGCTGATGAAACGCTCGAACAGCATCGACATGCGCGCCGGGTCCACCTCGGTCACGCCCAGGCAATAGCACACCACGCTGTTGGCGGCCGAGCCGCGGCCCTGGCAGAGGATGTTCTCTGACCTCGCAAAGCTCACGATGTCGAAGACTGTGAGGAAGTAGTGCTCGTAGTGCAGGTCGCAAATCAGCTCCAGCTCGTGCTCGATCTGGGCCTGCACCTTGGTGGGGATGCCGGCGGGCCAGCGGCGACCGGCACCTTCGTAGGTGGCCTGGCGTAGGAAGCTGGCCGGGGTGTGCCCCTGCGGTACCACCTCATCCGGGTACTGGTAGCGGATCTCGTCCAGGCTGAAGGTGCAGCGCTCGGCGATGCGCACGGTCTCGTCCATCAGTTCTTCGGGGTAGGTCTGGGCCAGTCGCACCCGGCTGCGCAGGTGCCGCTCCGCGCTGCGCTGCAGCTCGTAGCCGCACTCTGTCAGCGGCTTGCCCACCCTGGTCGCGGTCAGCACGTCCTGCAGCGGTTTGCGGCTGCGCAGGTGCATGAGCACGTCGCCCAAGGCCACGAGCGGCAGTTCGGTCAGGGCCGAGAGTTCGCGCACGCGGTGCAACCACAACTCGTCGTCGATGCGTCGGTTCAAGTCCACGCCGAGCCAGGCCCGGCCAAGAAAATGCGTCAAGGTCCACTGGCCCAGTTCCTCCAGCTGCGCATCGCTGGCCTCGCGGCAGGGCGAGACCACCAGCAGGCAGTCGGCCAGCGTGTCGCCTTCGATGTCCGCCCGATGCAGCAGGTAGGTGCCTTTCTCGGACGAGCGTCGCAGGCGGGTGACGAACTGGCACAGGTTGCCGTAGCCGTTCATGTCTTGGGCCAACACCACCAGGGTGAAGGGTAAATCCGCCTGCACCCGAAACTGCGATCCGATCAGCAGCTGGATGCCTTGCTTCTTGGCCTCCATGTGCGCACGCACCACGCCGGCCAGCGTGCATTCATCGGTGATCGCGATGGCGCTGTAGCCCAGCTCCTTGGCGCGCTCGACCAGCTCCTCGGGCCAGCTGGCGCCGATGAGAAACGAGTAGTTGGAGACGCAGAGCAGCTCTGCATACAGGGGAAGCGCCATACAGCCTGCTCACGGGTGCGGGTAGGGTGTAGGTCGCTCAGGCGTAGCGCCCGTGCAGGAACCAGCCGGTCTCGTCGTTGGCCAGGCGCTGCTGGTAGATCCACAGCCGGCCCGCATGCTGGCTCTGGGCCACCCAGTAGTCGCGCTGCACATTGGTCTGCTGCGCATCCGCACCTTCGCCCACGCGGTGCCACCAACCGCCCTCGACGCGGTCGGGACCCAGCAGCATCACCAGGGGGCCCTGGTAGATAGGGCGGTGGTCGCGCTCGGCCAGGCGCAGTGGCTCCTCGAAGATCCAGTCCGGCACCGGCAGCTGGCACGGGCCCGGGGCGGCGCGTGGCCTTGCCTCTTCTGCGCCGGGCCAGCGCTGCATCCATTCGGGCCGGTGGTCCTCGGCCAGCAATGGACGCACCACCTCGGCCTTGCCGATGCGCGCCTGCACGCGCTCCAGCACCAGCCAGGTCGCTTCGCCCTGGCGAATGGTCTCGGGCAGCAGTGACTTGCTCTCCTGCTGGATCGGGATGGTGCGGACGGCAACGAGTTCGATATCGCCCGCAGGAGCCTGCAGCTCGACCTTGGCCAGGTGTTCGTTCAACAGGCGGCTCAGGTGGTCCACCGACTGGGTGGGCTCGGCCGTGCCCACGGTCAGCTCGCCGCCCGTGCCGGCCGTCTTGGCCCGCATGACGTCGTGCCACCAGCGCAGGGTGAACGAGGTCACGCCCATGTGCCGGGCCGCCAGCCAGCTGGACATCTGCATCAGCAACCGGCGGGCCCCGAACATCAGCGCAGGGGCATGCTCTACGCGGAACTGGAATTCCAGCCTTGCGCTGAAGGTCTCCGGCAGTAGCACCCACTCGTAGGCCTCGGGCCGCAGGCCATAGGCCTGGTCCAGCCGGGTCAGTAGGTCCTTGTCGAAACGCCGGCTCAGGCCGCCGCGCGGCAGCTTGCGCACATCGCCAAGGCTCCTGCAGCCCAGGCGCTGCAGCGTGCCCAGGTGGGAGGCTACGGCCGTGATGGTCTCCAGCGGGAGCTTGTCCAGGATGGAGGACAGCGGGCCTGCAAAGCCGTCGCACACACCCGCGCGCACCAGGGCCAGCGCAGCCGCGCCCGTGGGCGCCCAGGCGATGCACTCCACGCCCAAAGCCGTGCCTTCCTCTTCGACCCGCTGGCGCAGTTGCTCCTGCCCCCCGAACAGGCGCGCGCTCGCCCCCACTTCGACCAGCACAGCCTCCTCCAGCACTGCCACCCGCGGTGAAAACTGCAGCGCCCACACGGCGAGGGACGGCAGGTCAATGGGGATGCAGGACGCGCTGTGGGTGCTGGATGGTCGCAGTGCGGCCCAGATCCCGAGCATCGGGGGCCTCCTCGCGCGAAAGAGAAAACGATGTGGAGCGCAGCAGGCGCGGCGGCAGCACCTTGCGCAGCTGCGGAGGGATGGCCTCCAGCTCCAGGGCGTCCGGGCACGGCGTGCCGCGGCGCTTAAGGATCTGCACGTGGATGTTCCAGCCGGAGCCCAGGGAGGCCAGCAGGCGCAGTGGTGCAGGCGAAGCCTCCCGCTGCGCACCGATTGGCCGGAACAGGAACACCGGGGACTGGCAGGACTGCGCGTGCACCTGCAGGCGGCGGACTTGGTCCGCACGCGCCTGGGGCAGCCAGGCCAGCACAGCGCCACGGGGGTTGGACTTGACCAACTGCTCGGTGATCCAGAGCCGATCTGCGGGCGCCTTGGCGCGAATCCACACCAGGCGGTCCGGGTGCACGCCGCGCTGGGCCAGGCCTCCGGCATGCGGGGGCAGCGGGGGCGAGACCAGCAGGATCTGGCCGTCCCCCTCCATCAGGGATGGAATGCAGCCGCCCAGCAGGCTCCATTCGCACAGGGGCGCCTGAGGCGACAGGACTTCCGTCAGGGAGCGAGTTGGCCAGCCGCCCCCGGGGAGCGAGGCATCCAGGCTGTCGAAGCCGGTCGGGATCGTGGGATGGTTCTGGTGGGCCAGGTCGTCACCCGTCCAGACGGACTCCCGCACGCTGAGGGGAAGGTGCTGGGTATCGAAGGAGCGGACGGCGGCTGGCATATCGAAATACTGTAATTAAATACAGTATACGGACAGCCCTACTGACAGAAAAGAGGTCGCCGAGGGCAGTTGAAGGCCATTGCGCGCGGTTCGCACTGAAAACGATAGCGGGGGAATCAGGGCCGGCGCGGGAGGATCAAATGTTCGGCAGCAAAGGAAAAATTTCTGCGAACTTGAGGCAGAGGAGGCGCCTCTAAAATCGTCCAATGACCGACCTGCTTCCTTCGCCCGCAATCCTTCTGGTACCGGTCTGGTATGGCGGGCCGCCGGACGAGATTGCGCTGCCGTTCCCCAATACGCACTACGAAGTCGAGCACCAGGGGGATCGCACGCAGGTGCGGGTGGCGGTGTCGAAGGCCGTGGTCTACGACGGGATTGGGCCGGCCGAGGTGATTGATCCTGCCCAGCGGGTGCACACGACGTCGCTTGCCAAGCCGGTGTAGGGGCCCCTGAAGGCTCCCGATCGGACCGAGCAGGGCGCGTTCGTTTCTACGGCCGGGTGCGGTTCCACTCGTCCAACAGCTTCCGCAGCAGCAGCTTTGCCAATGCCTCAGGATCCTCGTCCACCTGGGCTTCCTTGGGCGGCGCTCCCGCAGTGAGGCAGGTGAGCTTCAATCGCCCGTCCTTCACGGTCCAATCGCCGATGAACCCGTCCAGCTCGACTTGCCCGCTGGAGGCGCCAGCATGTCTGTCGTTCATAGGAATCCTTTCGATTGGGAGTTGCTGAAGAGGGCATGCAGCTCGACCAGCCGTCGGGCCAACGCCTCGGTATCGCGCCGCATGTCACCTGCTGGCACGCTGCCAATCGAGACGTGCTCATACCAGATGTGAAAGCCCGTTAGGTCGGGAAGTGGGTTCTCGGCGGCTAGGCGGATGGCCTCGACGATGCTCGTCGCCTCATAGTTGCCCAGGTGCTGTGCGCCTTCCATCACATGGGCCCGATAGTCGCCGGACGCGATCTTGATGAGGTGGAGGGTGAGCAACATGGATGCGATGGTAGGTGCTCAGTCGCTGGTGACGCTGACAACAGCGCCGGTCACAGCCTGGGCGGCTTCCCTACCGGGTCACCGCTTTCGTCTTCCACCTCGCCTAGGTTGATCTCAGAGGTTTAGAATTTGCACTATGGTGGTGAGCCTAGATGCGTCAGGATTGCGGGTTTACCCTTGATTTCGATCAATGGTCAGCCTCGGGGGGAATTTCCGACACCTTGGGATATCTCATCTGCCAGGGAGCGTAACAGCGGTACATACCTGGTGGCAATCTCTCGCTCAGAGACGGCGTTCCCCTGCATAACGAGATTGATCGCTCCAATCGCATGCTCGCCAATGCGGATGGGCAGGCCAACGGCGGTCACACTGGCTTCCGACGCCCATTCCCCTCTATTGACTGCATAGCCACGGCGCCGAGTGTCGCGAACGATCCGTTTGATGAGCGGCGCATCCCTGGCCATCTCGCCAATGGCATCCGAACGTTCACCCAGGAGCACCAGCGTAGCCTCGCGCTCCTCTTCAGCACACCAGGATAGCCAGGCCCGCCCAAATGAAGAAACGAGCATTGGGATGCGGATTCCAATGGTCGCGCGGTGCTGGGAGAGCATACTGACTCGGTGGGTGACTCACGCACGAGACGGCCTACCGAGGTATTGAGCGGGTGGACCAGTACTTCAAGCTGACCATGACGGCCAGCAGCATTGTGCGGATGGCGCGAATACTCAGGGCGATGGGAGCGCAGGCGAGCAAATAGGGGGTGAAAAGCGGTCGATGCCCACCGCGAAGCGGTATCAAGGGTTGGTCAAACAATCCGTTTGCTGAGCGCCTGCAACTTACAGCGGGGCCGTTCGGTGGCAAGTAGTGAATTTCAACAGCCTGCTAACCCGAATAGGGAGGCAGACAGAAACTGGCCGCATTGGATCGCATATCTCGAGCTACTCCTTTCAGCGTTCGCACATGTAAGCTACCACAGAGAGAGTGTGGGACCGTCGAACCCCGATAAGAGAGCTCAAGCTCGAATCACAATCCCTGCCAACCACTGGTACAGCGGAATGCCCACGAGCAAATTGAACGGAAAAGTGACGCCCAGCGATAGCCCGATGTAGACCGCAGGCCTCGCTTCGGGTACCGCATGTCGAAGAACTGCAGGCACGGCAATGTAGGAGGCACTGGCGGCAAGCACTGCGAGCAGTGTTGCATCCTGCGTCCCCAGGCCCGCCACGCGCGCCAGTCCCAGGGCAAGCATCGCGTGCACAACGGGCGCAAGAAGCGCATAGGCGAAGAGAGATGTCGGCAGCGAGCGCAGACCCGCCATCTGGCGCGCCGTCAGCAAGCCCATGTCCAGCAGGAAGAAGGCTAGCAAGCCCTTGAACAAATCGCCTGTGAACGGCTGCATTGCCTTGGCGCCGGCGGGGCCCGATACCAAACCGACCAGCAATGCCCCCACCAGAAGAACCGTACCACCATCGGTAAGTGCTTCGCGCAACACCCCTGGGGTGGACGGGCGAGCGACTCCTGCCAAAGCCAGCGTCGCAGCACCCGAACCATCGGTGGATAAGGCCCGGCTACGGGCCCACTGCGCGCTGACCAAAGCCAACACGATCGCGGGCGACTCCATGAGCGCCATTGCCGCTGCCATGTAGCCACCTCCCGGACTGCCCTGGGAGTCAAGAATGTGAGCCGCCGTCACGAAGGTCACCGCGCTGACGCTGCCATAAGTGGCAGCGACGCCTATGGCATCCATTGGCGGCAGCGCGCGCTTCAGAAACTGCCAGTCCAACAGCGGGATCACGATGGCCAGGAGCACTGCGCATCCCAGCGCAGCAACTACTGTCGCATTCAAACCGGTCTGACTCAACGCAAAACCGCCCTTCAGCCCCAGGGCCATCAAGAGGTAGAGCGAGAGAAATCGAGATAGAGGGGGCGGCACCTCAAGATTGGAGCGCAACAGTCCTGCGCTGACTCCGAGGATAAAAAACAGGATTGCTGGATCAAGAAGAATGTTCATGGCTGCGGATGGTAGGGACAACCCGCAATCGAGGAAAATCGATAGTTTCGATGCGATATATAGATGGATCACTATGCATGCCACTTTTCGTCAACTGCGCCTTCTGGTTGCGCTGGCCGACACGGGGTCCATAACGGGTGCAGCTCGTGCGTGCCATGTGACCCAACCCACCGTCTCCATGCAGATCAGGGAGTTGGCTGATGCCGTCGGATTGCCCTTGTACGAGCAGATAGGCCGCGCGCTCTATCTCACCCCTGCAGGTGAAGCCGTCGCAGAAACCGCCCGTGCCATGGTGGCTGAATGGGAAACGCTGGAACAGCGCATCGCTGGCCTCAAGGGCCTGCGGCAGGGGCGTCTGCGCGTGGCGCTGGCTAGCACTGCGAAGTACTTCATACCGCGAATGCTGGGCCGCTTTTGTGCCAATCACCCCGACGTCGACATTGAACTGCAGGTCTTGAACCGCGACGGCGTTGTGCAGCGCATGCGTTCCAATCAGGACGACCTCTACATCCTCTCCATGCCTCCGGCGGACATCCCGCATGAGCGGCTCGCGCTGCTGGACAACCCACTGGTGCCGATCTCCGCCTTGGACCATCCACTGGCGAGGGCAGCAAGGGTCCGCCCCACACGTCTCCAGCAAGAGCCTTTCATCCTGCGCGAACGAGGGTCTGGCACCCGGCTTGCCGGCGACGCCCACTTCGAGCACCTGGGACTGCACCCTCGTGTGCGGTTGGAGCTCGGCAGCAACGAGGCGGTCAAGCAAGCGGTCGCCTCGGGCATGGGTCTGGGCCTGGTATCCCGTCACGCGCTGGCTGGTCTACCGTCCACCGAGGGACTGGCAGTGCTGAAGGCGGATCGATTTCCGGTGCCTTCATCGTGGTCGGTTCTGTGGCTCAAGGGCAAGCGCTTGTCGCCGGTTGCGAGCGCATTTCTGGAGCACCTGCAGGATTTGGCGACCCAGTGGGAAGTGCACTCTTGAGCCGGAAGCCGCTTGAACGACACCCATAGTTGCCGCGTACTGGGCAGGCGGGTGTTCTACTTCCACTTCGACCTGCAAATCCGGTTTCGCCACGATTGCTCATGAGGTACGGCGTCCAAGCTGGATGCGATGGTGATTGAATTCTCCCTCCGCCCGGGGAAAGAGCCGAAGGGCCGTGAAGCTGCACGGTGTTGATGTCGGCAGGGAAGGCATGCCGTGGAGTGCAGGCGGCAATGGTCCCCGGTAAACGACCAGGCGCATCACGACGAATGGGACGTGATCGGGAATTCGAGGGGTCAGATCAGCCATGCGACCAGGCGGCTATGCAGGCACGCGGTCCCTGCGTTTCTGCATCGGGCCCTCCCAAAGTCGAGCATCATGCAGCGCAGCAGTACCATTGACGTTTCCACGCTAGTGACCGACATGTTTTTACAATGGACAAAGAGCGCAGATCTACGCTCATTCGAGTCCACCCAACTCTTTGAAAGTTGATTGATGTTCGGACGAAGCCGGTTGGCATTGGGTGTTGGCGCGGGCCTCACGATCGGCTTTCTGGCGCTGATCGTGATCGTTGGCACCACGATCTGGCTGGTGGAGCTGGGTAACCGCCTGATTGAGCAATCCGCGATCCAGCGCACGATCCGCATCGCCGCCGTGGAGCTGCGCGACCATCTGCGCACCGCAGAATCGAGCCAACGGGGATTTCTGCTGACCGGCAATCAGATTTATCTGGCCCCTTACGACACTGCCAAGACGCGGGCGAGGCAGGAGCTGGACGATTTGAGCAGGATGATCGCGCCCGATGCCCCCAATCGGGCCATGCTGCCCAGGTTGTCGGAGGCGGTGGGCGAAAAAATCGCCGACATGGACTCCAGTATTGCGCTGAAAAGCGCCGGCCGCGATGCCGAGGCCATGGCGTTGCTGCAGAGGAATCGCGGCAAAACGCTGATGGATGAAATCAACGTCTATCTTTATGGCGCGATCTTGATCGCCGACGAGAACAACTCGCAAAGCAGCGCGGAACAGCAACGCAATGCGTTGATGCTGCGGTGGATCTCGGCGGGCGCTGCCGTGGTGATCATCCTGGTCGTGCTGGTCGTGGCCAATACCGTCTACCGCAATCGACAGGAGTTGAAGCAAGCGCGCGACGAAGTGCAGGCAGCCAATCTCACCCTGGAAGAGCGGGTGAAAACCCGCACCGCCGACCTGGCCCTGGCGCGGGAACGCGCAGAGGTTCTTCTGACCGAGGTCAATCACCGCGTCGCCAACAGTCTTCAGTTGGTGGGCGCACTGGTGGCGATGCAAATGCGGTCCGTCACCGATACGGCGGCCAAGGAAGCCTTGCGTGAAACGCAATCGCGGATCAATGCCATCTCGCTGATCCATAAAAGTCTCTATACATCCGGCGACGTGGCCAATGTTCCGCTGAACGACTATCTGGGCGCCATGCTGAAAAATCTGGAAACGGCGATGAAGAAGGACGGCCATACCGCCATCCTGAAATGCTATCTGGAGCCGATTTCGCTGGGCACTGACGCCAGCGTCAGCTTGGGCGTGGCCGTACAGGAACTGGTCACCAACGCCTTCAAATATGCTTACCCTGCCGACGAGCCCGGTGAGGTTCGGGTGCGGCTCAAGCGATTGGACGGCGGCAAAGCCGAATTGACGGTCGAGGATGACGGCGTGGGAATTGCGCCGAACGTCACGCCTGGGGGCACGGGGATGGGTAGCAAGATCATTCAAACGATGGCGTCGTCGTTGAAGACCCATGTGGAATATATCAACCGCATGCCGGGCACGGCAGCGCGGCTGGTGCTGACGACTGCGTGATGGGATTTGCGATGAAATTTCGTGTGGTTGCGGTTGTTTCGCTTGCGTGTCTCAGCGGCGCTTCGTTTGCCACTGGCGGCGATGGGCTGACCAAGCCAGTCAAATTGCCGGCCTACGACGCCGCACGGCCTTCTTGCAGAGCGCCCGTCGGACTTCAGAAAAAGCTGGTCTTTGTTCTGGACAACAGACGAGAGTTCATGCAGGGCGTGGGGCGCGGACTGGAAGCGGCCGCGCGGGCGCGGAGCCTCGACTACAGCGTTTCCTTTGCGAACAATGATCCCGAGTTGATGATCAAGCAGGTGGGCGCAGTCGCGACCGATAAAACGGGCGCGATTGTGGTTGCGCCGATCGATCCGCCATCGCTGGCCCCGGCACTCAAGAAGGTGATCGGCGCCGGCGCCTATGTGGGTGCCGTCGTGGCGCCGCCAGCGACGACGGTGCTGAACGCGCCGCAATATCTGACCGGCAAGGTGTTGGCGGATTCCGCGGCAAACTACATCCGCACGCGGCTCGGCGGAAAGGCCAAGGTTGTGCTCCTGACCCATGACAGTCTGCAATTTCTGGCGCCGCGTTTCACCGCGATGCGCGATACCCTTCGGGCACTGCCGGGGGTGACCATCGTGGCCGACATCTCGCCTGCCACGGTCGACAAAGAGGGTGGATATCGCACGATGAAGACGATCCTGCTAGCGCACTCGAACATAGACGTGGTGCTTGGCGCGGACACGGTTGTGCTGGGAGCGCTGGCAGCGTTGCGGGAAGCGGGCAAGGCGCGGGCGGACCAGTTTCTGGGCGGTATCGACGGCGAGCAGCAAGCGGTCGTCGAAATCAAAAAAGGCGACAGCCCATACAAGGCGAGTATCAGCCTTGCTTCGTCCATATTCGGCTATGCGATGGGCCAGCAGGCCGCAGACTGGCTGGACGGAAAATCGATCCCGCAGGCAATGGATGTTCTGCCAAAGGCGCTCACCAGCAGCAATATCGCAGACTATGAGCGTGACACGGCCAATCCAGGGGCGGTGTATGCCGATCTTTCCCGACGTGCGGATTATTTGAGGATGTACGGCAATATATGTTTCGATACGCGCGAACACTATATTAATTTCCCGTGGTCATCAGAAACCAAGTAGCGCCATCACAACGCCCCGCCTCGCTCCGCTTGGCACCTTGCGCGCAGGCGAGTACCCGGCAGCCATAGCCGCCTCCACGTTTATCATCTGCTGCGCGAAGACAACCACGCAACGGTGAAGTTTTTTTCGCTCAAGCTCAAGCCGAGTTGGCTCAGGTAAGCAAGATACCGGCCGTTGCGATCTGAACCCACAAACGCCGCGTTCACCGCGTCTTCAGCCGTTCGTGGATGCCCGTGAATCTGGACCCATGTTTCAGACGCGTAAAAGTAGGCCGTTGCCTCGCGCAGAAGACGGGCGATCAGCTCAGGTTGCTAGGGCTTTATGTGGCGGATGGCAATGTCGGCTTCGCGGCGCGGCAGGTCGCTCAGGGCATCAGAAGGGATCACTTCGACAGCAATGCCTTGCTCCTGTGCCTGCAAGCGCCGCAGGATGGGCGGCAGCAGGTAAGCGGCCACCGCGTCACTGGCTGACACCGACACCACGCCGCCAACGGCCTGCGAGCGCCCGCTGGCTGCCAGACCCAGGGCCTCTGCGGCAGCGCCCATGGCACGAGCGTGCTCCAGCAGGTCCTGGCCGGTGGGTGTGAGCACCATCGCCTTGCCCACGCGCTCGAAAAGGGTCACCCCCATGCGCTGCTCAATCGCAGCGACCTGTCGGCTCAAGGTGGGCTGGGTCAAGCCCAGCTTGCGCGCGGCGGCAGACAGCGAGCCGGTCTGAGCCGTTTGAAAAAATGCCTTGAGTTGATTCCAGTCGAGGTCTTCCATACGTAGATGTATATGTTCACTGCAATTTATCGCAGTTTCCTGCGCGTCAATGCATGGATAGCATCTGGGTGTTGCTTATTGCACTTCTGTGCCTCGCTGCTTCAGCACTCCACCCGCTTCGAACCCTATGTCGTCTCCCGTCATTGCTGCACTCTCCAGTGCCGTGCCCCCTGCCACTACCCAGACGGCTGCGGCAGCCAAAGCGCGTTTCTGGGACCGCCTTGCGCCCAAATACGCTGCGACCCCCTATGCCGATCTGGCGGGGTATGAGGCCACTTTGCAGCGCGTGCAGGGCCTGCTGTCCCCCCAGCATGACGTACTGGAGATAGGGTGCGGCACCGGCAGCACCGCCCTGCGCGTGACGCCTTTCGCGCGCAGCCTGCTGGCCACCGACGTGTCGTCCGAGATGATCGCTATCGCCCACCAGCGACTGGCAGCACAACCGTCGCCAGCCTTGCGTTTTGCCGTGGCAGATGCCGAGGCAATGGCATTTGGACACGAGGCTTTTGACGCGGTGTTGGCCCTCAACGTACTGCACCTCTTGAGTGATCTGGAGGAAGCGCTTGTGCCGCTGGTGCAGGCGCTGCGCCCAGGAGGGTTGCTGATCTCCAAGACACCCTGTATTGCCGAGATGAACCCGCTGATTCCCTATCTGGCAGTGCTGCTGATGCGCGCCATTGGCAAGGCCCCCCCGGTGCTGTGCTTTAACGAACGACAGCTCCAGTCCGCCATGGTCCGGCAGGGCTTGCAGATTGTCTGCGCCGAGCGGCATGGCACGCGCGGCAAGGACATTCGCGCTTTCATCGTCGCCCGCAAGCCGGGCTGAGTCTCTCCCGCCCTTGCAGTCCAGGCCTGCGGCTCCTTAGGGTCGCAGGCGCAGCCATGCCCGCGAATGCGCCAAGGGCCTGCATTCACCCGATCGATCTCCGAAGGCGACCCTGACTTTCGCCCTGCCACGGCAATGACTTCCATCAACGCCCTCTTCAAACACGATTTTTTCCACTGACGTATTTCTTCCGATGACCGCTACTTCCACCATGAACAATCGCAAATACCCGCTGTCTCTCACGCCCATCGCTGGCCTCGCAACGGCCATGACGCTTCTCACCGGCTGCGCGTCCACCCTCGACCAGGCGGGACTGGAGCAGCGCACTGCACAAGCCATTGGGCGCACGGTAGGCCAGTTCACCATCACCGAACGCCAGGAGGAAACTGGCGGTCGTATCAACTACACCGTCAACACCCGCGATGGCGCGAGTTACCGGTGCTATCTGTACGGGGCGACGGGCTTTCAGAAGGCCATGAGCTTCGGTCAAACACCGCACTCCGATGCTGTCTGCACTGCGGTGGTAGACGGTCCGGCCAACAAGAGCGGCAATCCCGCATCGGCAGCGCCAGCAGAGCAACGAGGGCGCAGTGCTGGGAAAGAATGCAACGCGCTGCTGCGCACGGCGGGGCGTTGCTAAATGGCACCCCGCTTCTTTGGCATTTGGGCCACAAACCTGTTCTGCAGTGGATACGAGGCCATGAAGCGATGGCATGGATTCGGCCTTCTGCTCGTGGCCTGTTTGAGCGGTTGCTCGACCTTGCCCGGCGCCACCACCGATACGTTGGACGGACGAACGGTCGAATACGTCCTGGCGGGGCAGGGGGCACCCGTGGTGGTGTTCGAGAACGGGCTGGGAGCCAAGCTGGACTGGTGGTCCAAGGTCTGGCCCGACTCCGTAGCGCTAACCCGCTCTTTGGCCTATAACCGCGCGGGCTACGGGCGTAGCGACGTGTCCACCATGCCGCGCGACGGGGCACAGGTGGTGGACGAGCTCAGGGCCTTGCTCAACGCCCGCCAACTGCCACCGCCTTATGTCCTGGTCGGGCACTCGCTGGGCGGCTTGTACATGCAGCTGTACGCGCGCCAATACCCGGAGGAGGTGGCGGCTCTGGTGTTGGTGGATTCCACGCACCCTGAGCAGTTCAAAGGTGCCGGCAACCCGGACCAATGGCCTACCTGGTTGAACCTACTGTTCAAAGCCACGACCTCCGACGCGGCCAAAGAGGAGCTCGCAGCTCTGGATGCGACGGGCGAGATGGTTTCGCGCATGCCCGTCGACCCATCGATTCCAGTGTGGGTACTGAGCGCATCGCGCGTGGCGTCAGGGCCCTCAGCGTTGGCGGAGGATGCCCAGCGCAAGCGGGTCGAACTTGCCACGCTGTACCCCGGCTCCACCCAGGTGTGGGTGGACAGCGGACACGCCATTCCGCTGGAGAAGCCCGAAGCGGTGGTCGACGCCGTTCGCGCGGCGGTGCAGTCAGCGCGGGCGTCGCGCGACATGCGCAAAACGCGGTAGCCACTTCCTCTTTTCCTATGTTTCCAACCCTGAGAATTTCTACGATGGTCTCATTTCCTTTCGCCCGCGCCCATGAATCCACCCGCACGCTCTGGCGGCAGAGGGCCGCACAGCAAGCGTTTGCGCCCAGCACCAGTACAGCGGCAAGGCACCTGCGTGCTGCCGTGGTCGCGCTTGCGCTGGGGTCGCTAGCCTGGCCTGCAGCTTGGGCGCAGGACAACCTTGCGCGTAGCGGTGTATCCAGCGGCTCGGCTGCCAACAACGCCGACTATCAATTGGGTCTGGGCGTCGGCGTGGCGGCGGACCGAGCGCCATACCGGAACTTCAATGACAAGGTGCAGGGACTGCCGCTCGTCTATTTCGAGAACCAATGGGTCAACGTGTTTGGTCCTTCACTCGACGTCAAGCTACCGTCGGCCGGGCCCGTGTCGTTTGCGTTGCGTGCGCGTTTTTTGGGTGGAGGCTACAAAGCCGGAGATTCACCCTACCTTTCTGGCATGGATAAACGCAGTGCCAGCGTGGGGGCGGGCATCGCAGCGACATGGCGCAATGACCTGGTCAATGTCTCTGGAGAATGGTTCGAAGATGCCTCGGGCAAGAGCAAAGGGCGAAAGATCAAGCTGGAGGTGGACCGTCGCTTCCAATGGCAAGCCTTCGACTTCACACCCCACTTGGCCGCGCATTGGGCGGACAGCAAATATGTGAATTACTACTACGGCGTGAAGTCTTCCGAATCATTGCCACAGCGACCAACCTACCGAGGCGATGCGAGCGTCAACATGGAGCTTGGACTGACCGTGGGTTACGCGTTAGCGCCCCGGCAAAGTGTGATTTTGGACATCCACACCACCCACTACGGAAAGGGCATCAAGAACAGTCCGTTGGTGGACCGCTCGAGCACCAACGGGGCACATCTAGCATATATGTACCGCTTCTGACCAGGTCGTAGCCAGTCCGGACAAGCGACCGGCCTCAGGCCTCCTGTCCATCCACCACTCTGGGCAACGCACTGTTCGCGAATGAGAGGTGCCTGACACCTAGGCCGGCACAGCCCTCATCGAGGCGACAGATCGGCCAACAGGCCCCGTGACCACGCCCAGGCAGGCTGAGACACACATCCTCTTGTGTTTGGCTTGCCCGGGGTGCTCGCCGCTGTACTTGCGCGCTCGCTACCCGGAGGCGACGACTGGTCGCGTGATAGTGAACGGCGACGACTTCGCGCATTCCAAGCGGGCAGATGGGGGCGTCCTATCAAGCAGAAATGGGTCTTGCAATCAACCTCCGAGGTCGGCACTGGCATCGGCCCTGCGGCCCATCTCAAAACGCCGGCGTGGCGCACGTGTACCCAACCTACCTCGATCAGAGCGAGGCCATGCACGCATCAACCTTGGTGGCGCCCGATCTGCAACGCCAAATTGGCGTAGCTCACCCCTGCACCAGAAAGGCCCCTGAACTCGGACTCGGAGATACGGTTGACCCGGAAATCGAAGTCTTGAGCTTCGAGAGATGCGCTCAGGGATCTCGTGCTGCCTTGGGCGCTGCTAGCCCCGGTGGTCCCCATGTCCATCATCATCCGCAAAAAATTGGCGCTGCCGTAGTCCTGGATCCCGTTGCGACGGACCGGAGGGGCCGAAGAATTTGGCATGAGTGGGGGTTTGGCGCGCAAGAGGCCGACGGACAGATGTCCTGTGGCGTCGACAAGAACGGTATCTCCAGCAGTGACGTAATGGATGCGAACGCCGCGCATGTCAAAAGGCTCTCCGCTGGCGCTCATGCAGGCCGCGTTGCGCGCGTCCACGATGAAAACGCCGCCTTCGCCCATCACCGTCATGGTGGTGCTTCCGTCCGGGCAGGGCAGGCCGACGATCAGCGCAGTTCGCGCGCCAACACCGTGCTCAACGCCGGCCTGCGCTACACCGTGAGCAAGGAGCTCACGCTGGGCCTGGATGTCTTCAACCTGGCCGGCAAGAAAGGCAACGACATCGAGTACTTCTACGCGTCCTGCACGGCGGGTGAATCGGCGCGAGGTGACTGCACCGGCGGCGGTATCGAGGGACGCCACGTGCATCCCATGGAGCCGCGCAGTGCGCGCCTGAGCGCGCACTGGAGTTTCTAGCCGACAAGCAACTGTCGTTAGTCTTTGGCCAGGGCCTTCTTGGTATATAGGGTCAAGTTGCCTTTCTGGCTCCAGTTGTCGAGGCTGTCAGCGTGTCCAAACGTGACGGACAATCAATATGGCCGTCTGCGACGGCTCTCTCGTCCCGCCGACAACGGAATTCCTGCCCGCCAAGCTCGGTCTTGCTAAGCAAGTTGTCGAGGTACCATCACCTGAGCGCCTAAGTCTGGCCAGCTCGACACTATCGAAGAACAAACGGTCTGCAACCAAGACCTCTTGTTCTGACGATAGCTGTGAATCTTTCTAGGGGCCCGGCCGGATATGGTTGGAACTCACGTGGGCAGTGCCGTGCTCGGAGGGCGGGCTAACGTCCGGCCTCATTCCGAAATCGCTTACAGGCTTGTTCCAGGCCGACTCCAGTGTGCTGGGCCTTCAGGTCGGGGGCTGGGCGTTTTTGGAATTCGGGTCGCTGGGACTGTTGGTGTTCGACAAGCCTGCGCCCGGCGCCTTACCTATTTCGCCTTGGTCGCCCGTATTGTGGTCCGGCGTGTTCCAGGTACCTCCAGTACGGCTTGTGTTTCCGCGAGGATGGTCCTCGCTGGCGTCATCAAAGTTCAGTTGCTCGGAGGTCGTGGGTGGAGAGTCTGCAGCGCCGCGGTCCCCTCCGTTCAAGGCGCGTGGGTGCACATGCGCAGCCTGATTGCGATCTGAGCGGCTGCTCTGATCTCGCTGCGGCGGTTGAGATTGCTCTTGAGACATGGTTGTTTCCTCGTCTGGGCGCTGACCACGGTGGTGAGCGGCTTCTTTTATCCTGCGCAGCCGGCGCGGGAGGGCGTGTCGGCATGGCGCTGGTACTGACGTAGGAAATCCATGGCCTTCGCTGCGCAGTGGAGCAAGGAACACCAACGCGCCATGCGTCGAGGCGAAAGACGACACTCGGACGTCTCGGCAGGGTTCACGATGTATGACACTTCTACCGGACTGGCCGTATGCAGAAATCAACACCCGTTCCCAAAGCCCAAATCGACCAGGCCGAGCGCAAAATCGGAGCCGTTCTGGAGGACTTGGAGCAACAGACCTCCTCTGAGGTGAAGGACGTTGAACTTGTGCAGGTGGTTGAGGATGACCCCAAAACTGGGGTCCCTGCCGTGCACGATGCTGTCGATATCGATGTTGATCCTCGGCCACAGCGCAAGTGGCTCAAATGACAGCCGAACGCCTGGGCTGGGAGGGCTTGTCGATAGACGGCGTCAGTCGATGAGGTTCTGTTTGAGTGCGTAGTAAGTTAGATCGCTGTTTGAGCTGAGGTTGAGCTTTTCCATCAAGCGCGTCCGGTAGGTGCTCACGGTTTTGACGCTCAACGAGAGCGCGTCCCCGATCTCACTCACGGTGGCACCCCTTGCAAGCTTGAGGAAGACCTGCATCTCCCGATCGGACAGCTGCTCGTGCAAAGGCGCGTCGCTGGGGCGGTTCAGTTGCTGGGCGAGGAGCTCGGCAACAGCTGGCGTAAGGAAACGCTTTCCCAGCGCGATGACGCGGACAGCCTCCACAATCTGCTTCGGATCGCAGTCCTTGTTCAGATAGCCGCTGGCGCCTTTGCGGATCAGGTTGAGCGCGTATTGCTCCTCCGGATAGCCTGACAGGATGAGGATTCCCATGTCTGGGGCCTTCGAGCGCAGCATGCCGATTGCATCCAGCCCGCCTTGCCCTGGCATCGACAAGTCCAGAAGCAGTACGTCGATTTCGTGGGTGCGAACCAGGTCGATGGCCTCGCGGCCATTGGCCGCTTCGCCTTCCACCCGAATATCCACGTGCTCTGATAGAAACTGGCGCAGACCAGATCGAATGATTTGATGGTCGTCAACGATTCCAACACGGATCATGAAAGGGTCTCACTGAAAATTGGTGACTGGCAAACAGCCGCGCTTCACCCGCGGAAGAGGGTGACAATGCTCGCGATTCCAAGCGCGGGGCGGCCACATTGTCGGTAGGACGGCGGCTCGGTTCTGTCATCCTTTTTCCCGACTTGGCGGAATATCTCCCGGATCTTTGGCATCGGCGCTGGCCGGGCGGGGCGCATACTGTGGTGATGCGCCGGATTCGATTTCTCATGTACCGCCACCGGTCCCGTTCGACGAACCGGGCCTTTGGGCTGTTGCTGGCGTTCAACGCCGGGGCCATCAATGCGGGGGGCTTTCTGGTGCTCCATGCCTACACTTCGCACATGACCGGCTTCGCCTCGCAGTTGGTCGACAGCGGCGTGACCGGCAGCAGAACGCTCTTTCTCAGTGCCTTGGGCGCGATATGCGCCTTCACCGCAGGGGCGGCAGTATGCGCGGTGCTCGTCAGCTGGGCGCGAGAGCTCCGGCTGCGTGCCATCTATGCGCCGCCCTTGCTTCTGGAGGCCTTGCTCCTGCTGTTCTTCGGCATCGCCGGCACCGTGACGCTCGCCTGGCCCACCCCCTTTACGGTGCCCATGACCGTGCTGCTGCTGTCCTTCATCATGGGGCTGCAGAACGCAGTGGGCTCCAAGACCTCGCGCGGCAGCATTCGTACCACCCACATGACCGGCAACATCACCGATCTGGGCATGGAGCTGGGAAAGTGGGCGTACCTGGGATTGCGTCGGAGGGAGCAATTCCCCCTGGTCCATTGTGACCCGGAGCGGGTGACGCGCGTAGCCGGCCTGATCGCCATGTTCTTGCTCGGCGGACTGGTGGGTGCTCTCGGCTTCCAACACATCGGCTTCATCTGCGTGGTGCCGCTCGCGTCGCTGCTGCTGGTGTTGTCGATGCCGCCCATTGCGCGTGAAAGGCGACGAGCTTCTGTCTCCTGCTGGATGCGCCAGCCTGCAAAGCCCACCGAACACCACTGATGCGGCAGCTACGGATACGGTGGCAGGGCGTGGATACGGCTATCTGGACAGAGGGGCAGAGGATGGCCCAAGCGGTGCTTGCGCCTTCTGACCCCCTATGGGCCGCGCATCTGCATCCGGATCAGCAGAACTCTTTGGGCCGAAGTAGTAGAAGGCGATGAAGGCAAAGAACAGGATGAATGCGATGGTCGCGCCGTACTTCACCGCCGTGGGTGTACGCACGCTCTGAAATGGCTTGGAGGTATTCGCATCCCTGTTCAAGGGTTGATCGTGTTTCACGTCTGGCTCCAAGAAATATGCTTGTGAAGGCGGTAAGTTCCCAATGTGCGTCATCCGCTTACACTGCCGCGTAGGACCTTTGCCTACGATCCAGTCACATGTTTGGTCGGCACGGACTAGGGTTTCGCCACTTCACGAACCCACCTCTATCGCGAGCTGGACTTGCTCCCCCGAACGGCCAGCGAGACGATGGCGATGCCCCCGGCAATGACCAGTGCGTCTTCCACCAGGCCACTGCGGGTCTGGCCTACCTGCCGCATGGCACGCTTGCGCGCATCCAACGTGAGATAGGCGAGCGGCACGGCCGTGCCAATTGCCGCGGCTGCGCCCGCCGACTCGCGGCCACGGGGCGCCAGGGCTGCCCCTGCAATGCCTGCGCTGGCCACTCGGGCCAGCAGTCCCAGCAAGACGGTTCGGTCGGGGGCGGACTTCATCTTGTCGCCTGCCAGTTCGCCGGCCCCCATGGCAAGCGCGCCGAACTTGAACAGCGGGCGGTCAAGCAGCGCCAGGGCGCCGGGAGTGGAGTGGCCCAGCAGTCGCGCGGCCGACAGGGTGGCCATGGGCGTCATGGAGCGCGCGCTGGCCACGGCGCCGATGAGCGCAGACCAGAGCAATGCGGGGGGTTTCATAGGCATGCCTTCTCTCACGAGGGGATGGGGAAAGTGCGTGGACAAACGGTGATCGTGCTTCCTCGGATACCTGCTGGACCTCATCCATGTGGCTTGACTGCTGTAGGACCAGTGTGCGAGTGACATCAACGGTGACTCTTGCCGCCACTGTGCTGCCCCAAGCACTCACTAACCTTGAGCAGGGCCAAGGCTCGCTTCTCGAAACTCTGCATTGATGGGAGACCCCTGTTCAGTCACGCTGAGCACACCCATCACCTTGTCAGGTGTGATGGGAGTGCTGCGCACACGTCGGCCGGTGGCGTGGAAGATGGCGTTGGAGATGGCTGCAGCCACTCCTACCATGCCGATCTCGCCCACGCCCTTGGCGCCAAGGCGGCTCACGATGCGGTCGTCCTCGTCCACGAAAAGCACATCGATGTCGTGCACGTCGGCCTGCACGGGGATGTGGTACTCGGCGAAACTATGGTTCATGAAGCGGCCCTGGGCGCCGTCGGAGTGGGCTTCTTCGTGCAACGCCTGGCTGATGCCCCAGACCACGCCGCCCAGGATCTGGCTGCGCGCCGTGCGGGCGTTGATGATGCGGCCGGCCGCGATGGCGCTGACCACGCGGGTCACGCGCACGGTGCCCAGCTCCTCGTCCACGCGCACCTCGCAGAACACGGCCGAGTGCGTGGCGCGCGAGTATTTGCGCTGCTTGAGCATGTGCGGCAGCATGAGGTACTTGGCTTCGAGCGGGCTGCCGCCCGTTGCGGCCAGAACGTCGACCAGCGGCAGCTGGGCCCCGGCCACGCCCTTCAGGCGCATGGCTCCGCGGTGGAACTCCACATCGGCCAGGCGCGCCTTGGCGAAGGGGGAGCCATCGATTTTGCGCGCAATCTTGAACAAGGCCTTGCGCAGCTTCTCGCACACACCTTGCACGGCCGAGCCCACGGTGGCCACGTGGGACGAGCCGCCCTCGATGGGGGCCACGGGCAGGGTCGAGTCGCCCAGCCGGAAGGTCACCTTCTCCAGCGGCAGCCCCAGCGCGGCGGCGGCGATCTGGGCCATCACGGTGTAGGTACCGGTGCCGATGTCGCTGGCGGCGCTGCTCACCTCCAGCCGGCCATCGGGGTGCAGCACGGCGCGGGCGCGGGCGAACATCTGCAGCGCGTCCCACACGCCGGTGGCCATGCCCCAGCCCACCAGTTCGTGGCCTTCGCGCATCGATCGCGGTGCCAGCGGCCTCGCGGCCCAGCCAAAGCGCTCGGCCCCCTGGGCGTAGCAGGCCTTGAGCTCCTTGGTGGAGTGGGGCAGGTCGGTGGCGGGGTCGAGCTCCGCATAGTTCCTCAGGCGCAGGGCCAGCGGGTCCATGCCCAGGGCGTAGGAGAGTTCGTCCATGGCCACCTCCAGCGCATGCACGCCGTGTGCCGCCCCCGGAGCGCGCATGTCCATGGGGCTGTAGCGGTCCAGGTCCACCAGCTTGTAGTCCAGGCGCACGTTGTCGCTCATATACAGCTGGCCCGACCAGTTGACCACCACTTCGACATAGTCTTCCAGGCGCGAGGTCTCGGCCACCGCCTCGTGGATGATGGAGGTGAGCATTCCGTCGCGCTCGGCCGCCAGCCGCACGCGCTGCACCGTCTCCGGCCGGTGGCCGAAGGTGAACATCTGCTGGCGCGTGAGCACCAGCCGCACAGAGCACGCCGTATGAAGCGAGGCCATCACCGCAAGGATCAGGTTGTACTGCGGCCGCAGCCCCGAGCCGAAGGCGCCGCCCACGAACGGGTTGCGCACGGTGACCTTGTCCTTGCCCAGGCCGAACACACGTGAGACGACCCAGCGGCTGTTCTGCGAGCCCTGGGTCTTGTCGTACACCGTGAGGTGGCCGTCCTCGCCGCGGACCACCGTGGTCGCGTGCATCTCCATCGGGTTGTGGTGCTCGGCGCCGCTGTAGTACTGCGCGTCGATCTTCACCGGCGCGGCGGCGAAGGCCGCGTCCGCGTCGCCCTTGGGCTTGGGGGGCGGCGCATAGCCGGCCTTGAAGCCCTTGGGTTCGTGCGCGCGCTGCAGGTGGGCCAGCAGCTCGGTCTCGTGCGCCACTGTCTCGTATTCCACCTGCACCAGCTGGGCGGCCTCGCGCGCAGCCTCGAAGGTCTCGGCCAGCACCACGGCAATGGGCTGGCCGCTGTACAGCACCGCATCGCCGTGCAGCGGCTTGAAGGGCGAGCCGCCTGGCGCCGTCATGTCCTTGTAGAAGATGTCCATGGACCGCTTGCGGGGCCGGTTCTCGTGCGTGAGGATGTCGCGCACGCGCGGCGTGGCCCGGGCGCGGTCCAGGTCGAAGCGCACGATGCGCCCGCGCGCGATGGTGCTGCTCACCACCACGGCAAAGAGCATGCCGGCCACGAAATGGTCGCCTGCATACAGGGCCTGCCCGGTCACCTTGGCCCGCCCATCAGTGCGCGCCACGGCGTCGCCGATCTGCACGTAGCCCGTGCCGGGCTCAGCCATCGGCTGTTGGGACGGGGAGGGCCAGGGCTGGGGGTTGGCTGCGGTCATGCCGGTGCTCCGTTCATCGTGCTGCCGGGCAGCAGGCTGGTGGGGCCCGCCAGGGCCATCTCGAGCGCACGCACCACCGCCCGCTGCGCCATGGGGATCTTGAAGGCATTGCTGCCTGCGCCGCTGCCCTGGGCCTGGGCACCGGCCAGCAGGGCGCTGGCGGCCGCGGCGAACGCCGTGCGGTCTGGCTGGCGGCCGTGCAGCAGGGCCTCGGCCTCGGTGCGGCGCCAGGGTTTGTGCGCCACCCCGCCCAGCGCGATGCGGGCCTGGGCGATGCGGCCGTCTGCGTCGAATTGCAGCGCGGCGGCCACCGACACCAGGGCGAACGCGTACGACGCCCGCTCGCGCACCTTGAGGTAGGCGCTGTGCGCTACAAACGCCTGCGCGGGCGGCAGCTCGATCTCGGTGATCAGCTCGCCGCTCTGCAGCGTGTTGTCGGCATCGGGGCGATCACCCGGCAGGCGGTGGAAGTCGGCAAAGGCAATGCGGCGGCGCCCGGCGGGCGATTCCACGTGCACCACAGCCTCCAGCGCCGCCAGGGCGACGCACATGTCCGACGGGTGGGTGGCAATGCAGTGCGGGCTGGCGCCCAGGATGGCGTGCTGGCGCGCCAGGTTGCCGATGGCCGAGCAGCCGCTGCCCGGCACGCGCTTGTTGCAGGGCGTGCCCGTGTCATAGAAGTAGTGGCAGCGCGTGCGCTGCAGCAGGTTGCCGCCGTCGGTCGCCATGTTGCGGATCTGCGGCGAGGCGCCCGACAGGATGGCCGCAGCCAGCAGGGGGTAGCCATCGCGCACCAGCGGGTGGTGGGCGGTGGCAGCATTGCGTGCCAACGCACCCAGCAGCAGCCCGCCGCCGGGCGCGGGTGCTATGCCGGCCAGGGGAAGGGCGTTGATGTCCACCAATCGCTGGGGACGGGCCACGCCCTCCTTCATCAGGTCCAGCAGGTTGGTGCCGCCCGCCACGTAGGCGGCGTCGCCTCCGTGGGCAACGGCCGCCGCCGTACTGTCCGCCGTTTCGTAGGTGAAGGGGCTCATGGCTGGCCCCTTCCTTGCAGTGCGACCTCGCATACGGCGTCCAGGATCTGTACGTAGGCACCGCAGCGGCACAGGTTGCCGCTCATCAGTTCGCGCACTTCGTCGCGTGTGCGGGCATGCCCCTCGTTCACCAGGCCCTGGGCCGAGCACAGCTGGCCCGGTGTGCAATAGCCGCACTGGAAGGCGTCGTGCGCCACGAAGGCATGCTGCAAGGGGTGCAGGGCACCTTCCTTGGCCAGCCCCTCCACGGTGGTCACGCGCGCGCCGTTGCGCATCACTGCCAGGGTGAGGCAGGAATTGATGCGCTCGCCATTCACCAGCACCGTGCAGGCCCCACATTGGCCGTGGTCGCAGCCCTTCTTCACGCCGGTGAGACCCAGCTTGTCGTGCAGTAGGTCGAGCAGGGTGACCGAGGACTCGACTTCGAGCGCCCGGGTGCGGTCATTGACCGTGAGGGAGATGGAGTGGGGCATGGCGAGGGAACCTATGGAACTCTGGATCGCCCCATCATCAGAGTGAGCCAGTCCTCGATATGTCGGACAAGAGGCCTTCTCCCTCAGAGGGCTGGCGCGGGGTAGATCCTCAACCCCGGGCCAGTCTGCTCTTTTGGGAAACCAGGTCCGACCCCTCAGTCAGCGTTCGACTTAGGGTCAACATCTTGTAGCGCTCGCTTGAATTCATTGCGCGGCAGCCTCTTCGTTGCCGAGAGGGCTGGGGCGGGCGATTTCGCCCACTGGAATCACGAAGGCTTGCAATTGCGCCAGCTTGCCATCACGAAACCGCCAGACATCGCAGTAGGCATGTCGCACGGGGCGGCCCGAGTCGTTCTTCAGCGTGATTTCGCCGATGGCGGTGAGAAATCCCGCGTCGTCCGCCACCATGTGATGCACCTCGAACACGGGAGGCTCCGGGTACGCCGTGGGCATCCACTGGCGAACGGCCTCCTTGCCGCGCAGGGTCTTGTCCCCGACGAAGGTCCACTCCGTGTCCTCGGTGCACAGCGCAAGAAAGCCTTCGAAGTCGAGCCGCCGGATGGCTGCATTGGCCTGCTTCAGGGTGTTTTTGTGGGCGTCCTGCACGGTGGTCAGGGTGGGTGGGGCGGGTTCCGTGGTCATTCACAAACTCCAATGCAAGGCTGATGGCCTGTTCAGTTGGCCAGCCCGAAGCCAAACACCGACTGGTGCGACGGGCTGGTGCCATCGTCCAGGATCGGCTCTTCGTCTTCTTCACTGCGCACGCGCCCGGCTCCGCGGTTTGGCCCAGATCGCCGATGCTGGTCTGCGGATGCAGCGCGCGGGCCCGTGTCCAGGTCGGGGATGAGGGCCTGCAGGGCTAGCAATCCGTTGGCCACGGCTTCCTTGTAGGTGGAGCATGAGGCCTCCGCGCTTTGCAGTTCAGTCCAGGTGTGGTCTGCGCACAATTCGGCCAGTGCCCACTGGAAGGCACCCGTCTCAGGCTCGGTGACATGCACGGCAATGGAGCGAAGTGGCGCAGGCATAGCCACAGCGTAGAAGCTGGTTGGCCATTGCGAGAGGTCATCTTGCCTACTGCGCCCGTAAGCGAAGGCCTACAAGGTGCAGGCCGACGAAGCCGCAGACTTGCGCCACCCGGGATTCCCGCGCATGGAGAACCATCAGCATGGCAACTGGAAGCCGCACCCTCTGGAAAGGCGCCATCACCTTCGGCCTGGTCCACATCCCCGTGGGCCTGCACACGGCCGCCACGTCCGAGGGCGTGGATTTCGACTGGCTGGACAAGCGCACCATGGACCCCGTGGGCTACAAGCGCGTGAACAAGCGCACGGGCAAGGAGATCGACAAGGACAACATCGTCAAAGGCGTGGAGTACGAGGACGGCAAGTACGTCATCATCAGCCCCGACGAGGTGGAGGCGGTGTTTCCCAAGACCACCCAGACCATCGAGATCGAGCGCTTCATCGACGCCAACGAGATGCCCTTCATCTTCCTGGAGCGGCCCTACTTCGTCGCGCCGGTGAACAAGAGCGACAAGGTCTACTCGCTCCTGCGCGAAACACTGATCGCCACCGGCAAAATCGGCCTGGCCAAAGTGGTCATCGCCACCAAGCAGCATCTGGCCGCCCTGGTGCCTTCGGGGCCCGCACTGGTGCTGAACCTGCTGCGCTGGGGCGACGAGGTCAAGACCCTCGACTCCCTGGACCTGCCCCCTGCCGGAAAAAAGAACGTGAGCGCGGCCGAACTCAAGATGGCCGCGCAGTTGGTGAAAGAAATGTCGGGCCCGTGGAAGCCCGAGGACTTCAAGGACGAGTTCCGCATCCAGGTCATGAAGCTGGTCGAGAAGAAGGCCAAAGCCGGCGAGGGCAAGACCGTGCTGGAGCCAGAGGAAGAGGCACCTCAATCCGGCGCCGAGGTGATCGACCTGACTGCACTGCTCAAGCGCAGCCTGAAAGGCGGCGCAAAGGCCGACGCCAAGGCGCCAGCCAAGAGGGCGGTCGCAAAGAATGCCCCTGCCAAGAAGGCAGCAACCAAAGCTACCGCGAAGAAGGCAGCGCCCCAGCGCAAGGCCGCTTGAGCGCACACCATCCACCACGAAGGAGACTGCCATGGCAGACGACAAGACCAAGACCGGCGGCCAGGACCGCTCCCGCATCAGCCTGAGCGAAGACTACGAGGTGCGCGATTGGGCCGCCAAGTTCGGCGTGAGCGCTGACGAGCTCAAGGCCGCCGTGCAGGCGGTAGGCTACGATGCCAAGGCCGTGGAAGCGCACCTGAAGGGCTCCGGCCGCTGATGTGAAGACGGTGGCGCCGTGCGCGTCGCAACCTGGAACATCAACAACGTCAACAAGCGGATAGACCTGCTTGCCGATTGGCTGCGGCGCACCCAGCCCGATGTGGTGGCGTTGCAGGAACTCAAGAGCCCGACAGCAGATTTCCCCACCGAAGCGCTGGAGGCCCTGGGCTACAGGGCGGTTGTGGTGGGCCAGCGCACCTGGAACGGCGTGGCCCTGCTGTGCCGGGGTCATGACCCACTGCCGGTGGTCACTGCGCTGCCCGGAGACGTTGCCGACACCCAGGCGCGGTATGTGGAAGCCGCCATCAACGGCGTGCTCTTCGCATGCCTGTACCTCCCCAACGGCAACCCGCAGCCTGGGCCCAAGTTCGACTACAAGCTGCGCTGGTTCGAGCGGTTGAGGCTGCGCACGCAGGAGCTGTGGGATTCTGGCTACCCCGTGGTGCTGCTGGGCGACTGGAACGTGGTGCCCACGGACGCCGACATCTACAAGCCCGATACCTGGCGCGACGATGCGCTTCTGCAGCCTGAGGCGCGGGCGGCCTTCGCCTCCATCCTGGAGCAAGGCTGGACCGATGCCATCGCCAAAGTGCACCGCAAGGCAGTGCCCTTCACCTTCTGGGACTACCGGCGCAAACGCTGGGAGCGCAATGCCGGCCTGCGCATCGACCACATCCTGGTAGGCCAGGCCTTCAAGGTGGAGGATGCGGGCGTGGACCGTGATGAGCGGGGCCGCGAAGGTGCGAGCGACCACGCGCCAGTATGGGCCAAGATTGCGCTGAAGAAACGAGTGCCGGCCAAACGCAAGCCCCCACCGCTCACTCCCGAGCCAGCAGCCAAGAAAAAGCAGGGGAGGGGTGCCGCACCGACGCCTGCGGCTCCCGAGCCTTTGGCAAAGTACAACGCCAAGCGCGACTTCAGCAAGACGGCCGAGCCCGCGGGGACGCCATCGAAGCGCGCCGCGAAGAACTCGGCAGCCGGTGCACTGCAGTTCGTGGTGCAGAAGCACTGGGCGTCGAGGCTGCACTACGACTTCCGGCTGGAGCTCGATGGCGTGATGGTCAGCTGGGCGGTCCCCAAAGGCCCGTCCTACGATCCCAAGATGAAATCCATGGCGATCCACGTCGAAGACCATCCCATCGACTACAACACCTTTGAAGGCGCGATCCCCAAGGGCGAGTACGGCGGCGGCACGGTCATCATTTGGGACCGCGGCACCTGGGAGCCTGTGGGCGACCCGCGCGAAGGGCTGGCCAAAGGCAAGGTGATGTTTCAACTGCACGGCCAGAAGCTGGCGGGGCTGTGGGAGCTGGTGCGCATCTCCAAGCCGGGGGAGAAGAAACAGGACCAGTGGATGCTGTTCAAGAAGCGTGGCGACGCCTGGGCCAGGTCCCTTGCGGAGTACAACGTGATCACCGCGCTGCCCGACAGCGTGGTCGAGAAGCCCCTGGGGCTGATCGAGGCACGGGAGCCGCGCGCAGCACCCGCTCCAAGGCGCGGAACGTCTGACGCATCGAATGGACTGCAGGCTGCCAGGAAGGCCAAACTCCCGGCAAAGCTGGAGCCGCAACTGGCCACGCTGGTTTCTGCCGTGCCCGAGGGGGACTGGGTCATCGAGACAAAGTTCGACGGCTACCGGGTGTTGGGGCGCATCGATGAGGACAGGGTGCGCCTCTTCACGCGCAACGGCCACGACTGGACTGACAAGCTCCAACCCATCGCCGAAGGTCTGGCCCAGTTGGGCCTGACCCGCGCCTGGCTCGACGGCGAGATCGTCGTGCTCAACGATGCGGGCATCCCTGATTTCAACGCGCTGCAGAACGCCATCGACAACGCGCGCAGCGGCGGCATCGTGATGTTCGTCTTCGACGTCCCGTTCCTGGGTGACAGGGACTTGCGCGCCGTGTCACTGGCATCACGGAGGGCGCTTCTCAAGGAACTGTTCGAGAAGCGCCAGAGCGACATCATCCGCTTCAGTCCCGCCTTCGATGTGGCGCCTGCCCAACTGCTGGGGGCAGCCTGCCAGATGGGGTTGGAGGGTGTGATAGCCAAGCGGGCCGACGCACCCTATGTGTCAGGCCGCACCGAAACCTGGGTCAAGCTCAAATGCCAGCACCGCCAGGAGTTCGTGGTGCTGGGCTTCACGGACCGCAGCAACGCTGCCAAGGAAGTGGGGAGTCTGCTGCTGGGCTACTACGAGGATGGGGAACTGCACCATGCGGGGTCTGTGGGCACCGGCTGGGGCTCGGCCGGCGGGCGAGAACTGCACACCAGGCTGGCCAAGCTGGAGGTGGACAACGCGCCAGTCAGCGAGGCAGAGGTCAAGCCGGGGCGCTGGTCCAAGCGGCGAGCGGGCAGCGAGCGCTGGGTCAAGCCGACCATGGTGGTCGAGGTGGCGTTTGGAGAATGGACACCCGACAGACGCATCAGGCACGCTGTCTTCCGTGGCATCCGCACGGACAAGCCCGCCAGTGCCATCGTGCGCGAGCGGCCCAAGGCACACGTGGCCGCGCCGGCAATGAAGCGCAAGGTTCCCGCAGAGACCCACCAGGTCAAGATATCCAATCCCGAGCGCGTCATAGACCCCTCCACTGGGATGCGCAAGATCGACCTGGTGCACTACTACGAGAGCATTGCCCAGTGGATGCTGCCGCACCTCAAGAACCGGCCCGTGTCCCTGGTGCGCGCACCCACCGGTATCACAGGGCAGCTGTTCTTCCAGAAGCACCCCGAGAGCAAGATGCCGGGCATGAAAGAGCTGGACCCGGCCCTGTGGCCAGACCATGCGGCGCTGCTGGCGGTCGATTCGGTGGAGGCCCTGGTGTCAGCGGCCCAGATGAACGTGGTCGAGTTCCACACCTGGAACTCGAAGATTGCGCGCATCAACCAGCCCGACCGTTTCGTGCTCGACCTGGACCCTGGTGAGGGCGTGACCTGGCCCATGCTGCAGGAGGCTGCGGAGCTCACGCGCGTGATGCTCTCCGAGCTGGGCCTGGAAAGCTGGCTCAAGACCAGCGGCGGCAAGGGCCTGCACGTGGTAGTTCCCATCACCCCGAAGCTGGGGTTCGACGAGGTCAAGGCGTTCTCGCAGGCCGTGGTCAAGCACATGGCCCGGGTCATCCCGTCCAAGTTTGTCGCCGTCATGGGCAGCAAGAACCGGGTGGGCAAGATCTTCATCGACTACCTGCGCAATGGGCATGGTCAAACGACGGCATGCGCCTTCTCAGCGCGGTCGCGACCTGGGATGGGGGTGTCGATGCCTGTGGCCTGGGACCAGCTTCGCGAACTCAAGGGTGGGGCACAGTGGACCATTGCGACGGCGCGGGAGTACCTGAGCTTCCAGAAGGGAGATCCTTGGAGCGGTTACTGGAAGAAGAGGCAGGCCATCACACGCGCAATCAAATTGCTGGCTTGACGAAGCCAGCCCAGCCCGCCGGAGACATTCATGAAACAAGTGGGTTGCTGGCCTCCGCCCATGCTGCATACTGATCTGTCATTCAGGAGTTGCCGATGTGCTACAGCGCAATGGTCCGGTCTGACTACGCGAAGTTCGTCCGCGAATACGGGGCCAAGCTGAGCCTCAAGAACTTCTACGAGCTCTTCTACCGGCGCTTGGGCGACAGCAGCATCCTGATCCCCAAGAGCGTCGAAGCTGCCTTCGAAATGCCGCAGTCCGAAGCTGAGCGCGACATCAAGATGGCAATCGCGCAGTACGCTGCCGACCGAGAAAAGGAACTGTTGGCGGACCTGGAGACGCAGCGCGCCAGGCTGGCCAAGGCCACCGCGAAGCTGCAGGTCAAGTTCACGAAGACGGCGGCCGCCGACCAGCGCATCGCCACCAAGAAGATCCCCTGGTATGAAGAGAAGATCGCCAGGCTGCACCAGACCCGCTTGAGTGCCATCGACTCGCGGATCTTCCCCGGCTCCTATATACCCGTGATGGTGATGGAAGACGGCGAGCGGGTGCTCAAGCTGATGCGCTACCACTGCCGCCCGTCGCACGTGCCCGAGTCCTTCGACAAGGAGTTCCCAGGTTGCTACAACGCCCGCAAGGATTCGCTCAAAGGCTTCTGGAGGCAGCAGTACGGCAAGACCCACGGCGTCATCGTCATCAGCCGTTTCTATGAGCACGTGCCCAGGCACCTTGCCGAAGGCCGGCAGTCGCTGCACCCTGGAGAAAAGCCCGGAACCGTGGTCGTGGAGTTTTGGCCCGAGCCTGAGCAGGACCTGGTGCTCGCTTGCGTCTGGGCCCGATGGTCAGCACCAGGGGTGCCTGACCTTCTCTCGTTTGCCATCATCACCGATGATCCGCCGCCCGAGGTTCGAGCGGTGGGCCATGACCGGTGCGTGGTGCCGATCCGCCCCAAAGACATCGACACGTGGTTGCAGCCTGAGCAATCCACGTACGAGCAGCTCGATGCAATTCTGGACCCATCAGCGCGGCCGTATTTCCGGCACGCCATTCTTGCAGGAGATGAGCCGGACGCAGCAGAGCAAGGCTAATGCTCAGTTTTCCGGTGAGCGTCGATTTCTACAAGCGCATGGTCGTCCTTGACCCCCGCAGCCCAAGAAGGGCCGTTCAAGGATCCGCAGCGGCGTGGAACAGCCGCGAGATAGACCCCTCGTTTCTGCTGCCCATGCGCGAGGTCGTCCGCTCCAGGACCCACGGACTTCGCAACGGCCTGCGGTTGCTGGCAGTGCACACTTCACGCCCCTCTTGTTAGCCACTCGAACTAGCGTTGCGGCGCGTGCCAAGTGAATGCAGCAGTCGGGGAATCTGGAGCGGTAACTCGCTCGCGAGAAATCCCAAGGGGCCGTGGCTGCGCGCCAGCGCCTGTCCTGCCATGGCGTGCAGGAGCACAGCCCACGCACAAGCTTGCATCACGGGGGCCCCCCGTGCTGCGATCCCGCCGATGATTCCCGCCAAGGTGTCCCCTGACCCCGAGACTGCCAGGCCCGGGGTTCCTCCTTGGAAGCGCAGGGCGCTGCCGTCAGGCAGCGCGATGAAGGTGTTGGCGCCTTTGAGCGCCACGCAACTGTTCCAACGCGCCGCCATGGATACCGCGTAGTGAAGAGGGGCGGCCGCTACTTGCTCCTTGGTGTCCCCGGTGAGGTGCGCCATTTCGCCGCAGTGCGGAGTGAGCACGGTGGGCTGATCGAAGCGGCCACCTTTTGCCGCCGACATGGCATAGGCATCCAGCACCACCACGCTGTCCTTGAAATAGGGCAAGAGCGCTTGAACGAACGCCACGGTCCGCGGCTCGTCCACCATGCCCGGGCCCGCCACAACAGCGCTCACCTTGTCTCCGAGACGCGCCAGGCTGCGTGCTTCTGCGGCAGCAACCGCACCGCTGCGTGTCTCGGCCAGACCGATAACGCGGGCTTCCGGTATTGCGAGAGCCAGGCCTTGCGCGATGCAGCGTGGCGCGGCTATGGTCAGCTTGCCTGCGCCGGCCCGCAGGGCGGCCGTGGCTGCCAGCAGCACCGCCCCGGGCATTTCGCTGCAGCCACCCACCACCAGTACGTGTCCCCGCTCCTCCTTGTCGGCATGAACCGCTGTTGTGGGCAGTGGCCAACGCGCCAGCAGGGCCGGAGTGAGCGCGCGAGGACGTAGCTTGGGCGTGGTGGAACGGCTACCTTTCATGGCTTGGGCGCCGCAGGAACGTCGGCGGCCACAGTTACCGGCGTCGCGGCCTCGCGCAACGGTGCGAGAAAGTTCGCCTGCGCCAGACGCATGGGAGTGCTCTGGGCGAGATCGTCGGGCGCGTGTGAGCGGTATATGGTCGCGGCACAGTTGGGAACATCACCCTGTCGATCGATGTCCAGGATCGTCTTCTCGTCCATCTGCTCGATGAGGTAGCGCATGCAGTTGACGATGACCTGGTGCGCGACCACCAGCACACGCCGGCCCGCGTATTCGCGCGTGACCATCTCCTGCAGACTGCGCAAGCGCAGGATCACGTCGCACCAGCTCTCACCGCCCGGCGGGCGAAAGTAGAACTTGCCCACGTGCAGGCGTTGCTCATTGAGCTCTGGGTGCTTTTGCTGGATGCCAAACTTGGTCAGCCGGTCCAGGATGCCAAATTCCTTCTCGCGCAGCCGTTCATCCAGGCGAATGGCGCAGGCCTGCAGGCCGCCATGCTCGACAACGAGCCGTGCAGTCTGCATGGCCCGGACATAGGGCGAGCACAGCACCACCTCGGGTTGCTCGTCAGCTGGTTGCCGGGCAAACCACTCGCCCAAGGCCACAGATTGCTGCTCACCCAGTTCGGACAAGGGTACGTCGATGTCTCGCCAGGACAGTTCGATCAAGGGCAAGCCTGCGGACTCGGCGGCATCGCGGGCCACGTTGCCTGCGCTCTGCCCATGCCGAACGATCCACAGCGTATTGGACCACTTTGCCTGCATGGCCAGCTTCCTACCTGCGACTGCTGAAAGGCAGCAGCCGCGACAGCAGAGAGGGCCGGCTTGCAAGTTTGCCGATCACTCCCACAACGCCATCGCGCCCGGAAGCTGCGCGCGCTACCAGCGCCGAACCTACCGCGCTGCCAACCAGTCGGCCCAGCGAGCTGCTGCTTCGTCTCGCCTGCCGCATGGCCAGCAAGCCAGCTCCCAGGACCAACCAATGTTCACCAGCAAAGCCCGGACGCCGGTCATCCCACTGCTTCAGCCTCCTGATCTTTTGTTGTAGCGCCACGGTGTTCTCCATTCGAATGTTGATTGGCATCGTCGGCTCGGCTTCGGCCGCAAGGTGTCATCCCGCGCGGCAATCGATGGTGGTCAACGTCCTACATTGGAGGGCCTGCTTTTGCCGTTTTTCCTACAGCGATCTTCGGACCGCGGGCACAAGATATCGCCGTCACTTTTGAGGAGACGACATGCTGCAACCGCTTTCCGGTGCTACTCGAGCCGTGTCTTTCATCGGAGCTGGCTTGGCCATGGTCGCGTACGGCGCTTCGGCTTCCGTCGGGTTGACCGATGGCGGTGAGGAGACGGCGCCGATGCTGAGATGGCCGACAAAGGATTTGCCGACAGCGTAGGCTGCCGGCTCGAAGCCTATAGCTTCAAGGGCTGCTGATCTCGTCATGGCCCCAGAACACGTTGACCTCGTTGTCGAACTCGGCAGCTATTTGGCGTCTACAAGGTACCAGTTCACCACCGTGACCCCGCTCACCCACAGCAGAGTGCTGGGCAACCGCGGTGCAGTCCCCGCACGCGATCTGCGAGACGCCTTCGGCTGGAACCTGCCTTTCGATGCCGCGCTTCTCCCTTTGCCCCTGCGCGAGCCATTGCGGTTGGCAGGATTGATCGATCGGTTGGAGAACGGCCGTTACCAAAGCCGGGTACGTTTCAGCACGCTGGGCCGCGATCTGTATGCCCACTCGGCCTACCCCACGACACAGGCGGAATCCGTCTTCTTCGGTCCCGACACCTACCGATTTGCAGCGCTGGTGGACAGCGAACTGGCGGCACGCCCATTGGTGGCGAACGGCCGGATTCTGGATATGGGCTGCGGCGGCGGCCCGGGCGGGATGGCTGCGGTGCGCGCCAGCGCGGAGCCTGTTCGGGAATTGGTGCTGGCGGACATCAATCCCAAGGCCCTGGCATTGAGCCAGGCCAATGCCCGCATTGCGCTATTGCATCCGCGCTGCAGCTTCGTGCAGTCGGACCTGTTCGGCCAGGTCGCGGGGATGTTCGACCTCATCGTTTCCAACCCGCCCTACCTGGTGGATGCCGGGCAACGCGCCTATCGCCACGGTGGGGGTGACTATGGCGAAGGTCTCTCGCAGCGCATTCTGGAGCAGTCCATTGGGCATCTGGCGCCGGGCGGGCGCCTGATCCTCTACACCGGCAGTGCCATCGTGGACGGGGTAGACCCATTCTCCGCATGGGCTGCCCGTGCAGCGGCGGCAGCCGGTTGTAGCTTCACTCAGCGCGAGATAGATCCCGATGTCTTTGGCGAGGAGCTGGAGCGCGAGGCCTACCGCGGTGTGGACCGCATCGCCGCCATTGGGCTGGTGGTGGAAAGGCAGGCCGCGTGAGGATTCTGGGCATCGGCGAATGCAACGATCTGGCCGTCATGTACGCAGGCATGCAGGCACGCGGCCACGACGTCAAGGTATTCGTGCGCGACGAGGCCAGCCATGGGGTGTATGCCGGCATGCTGACGCGCACAAGCAACTGGAGCAGGGAACTTAACTGGGTTAGAGAGGCGGGGGACGAAGGCCTCATCCTCTTCGAGACCGCGGACCAGGGCGCTGTGCAGGACCAGTTGCGTGCAGATGGTTTTCAGGTCATCGGTGGCAGTGCGCTGGGCGACCGGCTGGAAGGGGACCGGGAATACGGCCAGTCCGTGCTGCGGCAGGCGGGCCTATGCACCGCCCGCAGCCATGCGTTCAACTCCTACCCGGAGGCCCTGGCCTTCCTGGCGGCCAGGCGTGGGCGCTACGTGCTCAAGTTCAATGGCACCCACAGCCCGCGCACCAAGAACTACATCGCGCAAACCAGCGACAGCCGCGACCTGGCCGCGCTGCTGCAGTTTCACTCTAACCACGAAGTGCAGAAGGAGCCGGTGGACTTCGTGCTCATGGAATACATCGAGGGCATCGAGATCGGTGTGGGCGGGTACTTCAACGGCGTCCAGTTCCTGGACACGGCCTGCATCGACTTCGAGCACAAGCGCTTCTTCCCTGGCGACCTGGGCGAACTTACGGGCGAGATGGGCACCGTGGTCAGCTACGACAGAAGCGAGCGGCTGCGTGACCTGGTACTGCGCCCGTTGGAAAATGTATTGCGCGACGGTGGCTACTGCGGCTACGTCAACGTCAATCTCATGGCCAATGAAGAAGGCCTGTGGCCGCTCGAATTCACCAGCCGTTTCGGCTACCCCGGCTACGCCATCTGCGAGCGACTGCATCGAACGCCATGGGAGCAGATCTTCACCACCATGCTGCGCCGTTCGGCCACGCACTTCGAGACGGCGCCTGGTTTTGCCGTGGGCGTGGTCCTTACCGTGCCCCCTTTTCCCTACAAGCATGGCTATGCGGAACTCTCAAAGGGCTTGCCCGTGGTGCTGGACAACGATCTTTCGCCTGTGGACCGTGAGGCCATTGCATTTGCTGAAGTGGAGCTGCACCACGGCACGCTCGTCACCAGCGGCACCTGCGGCTATGTGGGCGTGGTCACCGCAAGTGCTGCCACCGTGGCGGATGCCAGGCAGCACGCGATGGAAACTGCCAGAAAGGTCTATGTCCCCAACCTTCGCTACCGCAATGACATCGGTGTGAACGTGTCTGTTCCTCAGCTCGACCGCTTGATTCGATGGGGGTATCTGGGCCGCATTTCGCCGCATGGAAACGCCGTAGGAGGATGACCACGCCCGGGGAGGCAATGCCCCGATGGCTGCGATCAGGTGCACGGCGCACGCTTGGCGCATCGTTGATCATTGCTGACCCCCCATGTACATCCACCCGATGGAACGCCCCAGTTCCGAAATGCCAGCGGCCTCTGCTGTACAGTCCGCCTTCGCTCCGTTCGCTCATAAGCCCCTGTACGACAGACTGGCCCATCACATCCCCACACCTCAAGAGCGCTTGTGCGCTGCCGACTTTCTGCGCGGCGTGCTCGATGAGGTGGCCGGCGCTGCGGACGGCTTGCCGCGCGACCCGGCGGATCTACTCAGTTGGATGCAGGCCAACGTGGAGAAAGTGCATGCCCAGTACCAGACCTATCTCCAGTCGCGCAAGGAGGGTGCGCCGCGTCGCTATTTCGCGAACCGGGCGCACGCACTCTATTTCTTGCGCAACGTGGCGCCTACCAAGCTGGTCGATGGAGCGTGGCTGTACGGGCTGTGTGCACATGCCGACAATCCGCGCCTGAGTGATTTGGTCACCACGTATGTGGAAGAACTGGGCGATGGCCTGGCCGACAAGAACCACGTGAAGCTCTACCGCGCGCTGCTGGCCACCAACGGACTGGACCCTGTGGAAGATCTCCCGGATTCGCTGTACCGTCAGGGCCTGGTGCAACTGGCCCTGGGCTGGAACGCGCAGGACTTTCTGCCCGAAATCGTGGGTTTCAATCTCGGCTACGAGCAACTGCCCCTGCATCTGCTGATCACGGCCTACGAGCTCAATGAGTTGGGGATCGATCCCTACTACTTCACTTTGCACGTGACGGTGGACAATGCTGACACCGGGCATGCCTTGCGTGCCTGCGTGGCTGCGCTGGAAAATGCGCCCCGCATCGACGATGGCGGCGACTACTGGCGCAGGGTTCGCGCGGGCGCCAAGTTGGCCGACACAGGCGTCAGCACGCTGGATGTGATCCAGGGCTTCACCATCGAACGCGAGGTGGTGCGCATCATGGCGCGCAAGTCTCCCTCGGGCCATGGTGCCCATTCGGACTTCTGCAAGGTGGCAGGCCGCAGCGTGAACGATTGGCTGTCCAACCCCGGCGACATGTCCGGCTTTCTGACGGCGCTGGAGCAGGCCAACTGGATCAAGCGCAACCGACCTGCCGGGGAGAGTCGCTTTTGGCAGCTGCTGCAGGGCGAGCGGGCCGAGATGTTCGGAGTGTTCTCTCCCTATGAGCTGCAGGTGATCCACGATTGGATCCGCGGGCCGGACAGCGCGGACGGTGCGCACTACGAGGTCCCAGCCCCAGAAGGTGTAACGCCTCGTCAGATGAGTTTCCGCGTAGCAGAGCGTCTCAAGGCAGCGCGTGGCGTACCGACACCGGCTGTTTCCCGTCCCCCGGAGAGTGTGCTCGATACCGACTTGGCATTGTTTGAGAAGCGCTATCCGACGCTGGATGCGGCCGGCAAACGCGAGTTGCTGGTACAGGGGATGGCCCCTGCGCTGCATTGGACGCCTGTCGGGCTGCACGCCACTCGGCTGTTCCTGGGCCGGTGCTAGCTCACTGTTCGTTCTACATCGCCCATGGTCGCTGCTGACAGGTTGCAACTGGACCGGTCGGCGTGCCATTGCACCTTGCTGGAGTTGACCACGACAGCTGTGACCGCTGCCTTGAACCGCAACGGGGTGTCGGCGCTGTCATGCGGAAGCTGCCTACCACCTCCATTCTGCCCGCAACGGGCCTGCGTGCAATTGCCCATCGCGTATGCGGATTGAGGTGCACGTCCTACAGCGAAGGCGTGGAGCGGTCGTACGCTCAGTAGATCATTTTCACCAAGCACCCTTATGAACCAAGCCTCCAACGGCATCGCCAACGCCTCTACGTCGCCTCAACTTCCGACCCTTTCGCCCGACATCCGGCTGTTCGGCAACATCAACGAAGCCATGCTGTCCGAGTTCTTCCGGCAGCAAGCCGAAACCAAGGCGCAAGGACCAGTCGTATTTGAACTGAGCACATCCGGGGGCGACGCGGAAGCCGGTCGACGCATCGCAGAAGAGCTGCGCCTGTGGCAGGAGTCCGACCGTGAGATCTACTTCCTGGGCAAGACCTACGTGTTCTCCGCTGGTGTCACCATCATGGGCAGCATCCCCTGGCATCGACGCTTTCTCACCCAGGACACCGAGGTGCTGATCCACGAGCGCAAGATGACGAAGACCATCACTCTGGACGGGGCGCTGCGGTCCTGCCGTGCCAAGGTCAACGATGTGCTGGCCGAGATCGAGTCCGGCCAACGCTTGCAGAGCGAGAGCTTTGCCAAACTGGTGGAAGGGGCAAAGCTGACCGCAGAGGAGGTGGAAAAGCATGTCCTCGACAAGGACTGGTACCTTACTGCGCGGCAGGCGATGGAACTCGGGCTGGTGGCCGGAGTGGTGTGAGCCGCAGGGGCAAGGCTGAGAGGGAATCTCCATGAGCAGGCAAGCGTCCGTCTTCCAACGCGCCAAGGGCACTGGCCTTGCTCCCAGTTGCACCGTCTTGCTCCTGGTGGACTTCATCAACCCTATGCGCTTTCCCGGCGCGGAGAACCTGGTTCCCCGCGCGCTTGAAGCGGCCCGGGCCACCGTGCGACTGAAGGCTCGGCTGGCAATGAAGGGCGTCACAGCCATCTATGCCAATGACAATTACGGCATCTGGAGATCGGACTTTAAAGATCTGATCGCGGCGTGCCAAGCGCTGCCTGGGGCCAGGGGCGAGATAGCGACCATGCTCGCGCCCGCCGACGGTGACCTGACCCTGTTAAAGCCTCTGCATTCCGCCTTCCACTCTACCGTACTAGCGCATCTGCTTCACCAACTCAAAGCGCGCGAGTTGATCATCGTCGGGCTCGCCGCCGACATGTGCGTGCACCTCACGGCCATGGATGCCTATATGCGCGGCTTCAAGGTTTGGGTGCCCAGCGATTGCACGGCTGCCGAAAGCGAGGAGCACAAGGAGGTGGCCTTGCGTCAGTTGTCCCAGGTTCTCAAGTGCCGGATCGCGGCAAGCGCGCGTGTCACCGGCGCCTTGTCACGCAAGCTGTGAACGTCACTGTGTGCGCATGTGCGCCTGACTGCGCTCAAGGCAGCCGCAGGGGGGACTTGTAGAGGTAGCGCGGGAGCAGCTTCGCAGCCTCGCGGAAGAACGCGAATTCCTGGTCTTCCATTGAATGCGCCTCTACGTCGAAATGGCAAATCGTGCCCGATAAGTCTCCCGAGTTGTCCAATAGCGGCAGGCCATGATAGGAGCCGATCGCTCCCTGGTATCGATGGCCATCGAGGCGTTGGTCATGCGCCGTATCCACTGTGCGGAAAACGCCGTCGCGCAGAACGAGCTGACAAAAGCTGTCTCCCAATGGCACCGCTGCCAGGAACTCGGGGACCACCTCTCCCTGCTTGTCGAACACATGCAGGTTGTGCAAGACGCCGCCAGAGAGGCGGTAGACAGCCGTATAGCGGTGAGGCACCCTGGCGTTCAGGAAGGCCAAACCGGCAGGCCCCTCGCAGCGCAGAATGGATTCGTACTGGTCAAGAAGCTGCCGGTGGTCAGTAGCGGACATGGAAACAAGGATGATCGGAAAAGGAGGTTGCGCAGGGCGATCAGGGCGTGAGCCGCACCGTCACCACATCGAAGGGTAACAGCGGCGGTGGCTCCTTGAGCTGGCCGTTCACCACCAGCAGGCCTTCGCCCGTGGCAGCCGCGGTGGTGGGGAAGCGCAGGCGCGGGTCGGTGATGCGCTGCACGGCACGGCCGCTGCCCCAGCCTTCGGCCAGTGCCAAGCGCACGATCTCGTTGTCCTCGTTGCGCAGCACGTACAGGTCCTGGCCCTGCAGCACCAGGCCGTCGCCGTTGCGCAGGCCGCCGGGCGGCACGCCTTCCAGGCGCACCTCGGCCACGGCCCGGGTGGCGGTGTCGATGCGCCACAGCTGGCCGGTGACGAGCTGGATGGCCAGCAGCCAGCGTCCGTCGGGAGAGGCGACGATGCCATTGAGGGTGAGCTCGTTGGGGTGGTAGCGCAGCGGCGTCCCGGTCAGGTCCAGCCAGGGCTCCAGCGGGCCCGGTGTGCCGCCCGTGTGGCGTGCGCGCAGCAGCACGGGCCGCAGCGAGTCGGTGACATAGGCATAGCCGTCCGCAGACAGCACCAGGTCGTTGAGGAAGGTGTGCGAGCCCTGCGGTCCCTTGAGCACGGCCAGCGTGCTGGCGCTGGCCAGGTCCACCACGGCCACGCTGCCCTGGGCGCCGCCGGCCACCCACAGCCGGCCTGCGGCGTCCACCTTCATGCCGTAGGCAGCCTGGCGCCCGGCGGCGCCTCCGGCCTGCAGCATCTGTGCCTGCTTCGCACCCGGGGTGATGCGCCAAAGGTGACCTTCGCTGCTCGATCCTACATAGGTGCTGCCATCGCGCGGGTCGATGGCGATGCCTTCGGGGAATGCGTTTGCCCCTTCGATGGTGGTGCGGCCCACTACCGCGCCGCGCGCCGTGGGTTCGATCAGCCCGCACAGCAGGCGCCCGCCCGAATTGCCGGCGGGGTCGCTCTCGTAGTCGTCGGCCCTCTCGTGCACGACGATGGTGCGGCCGAGCACCGAGGTCTTGCCCGGTGCCAGCGTGACATGCGGGTTGACGTAGCGCAGCGCGCCGGTGCCATCGGCCTGCACGGGGATGTTGGGCAGCTCGCCCGCGTGCACCTCGTGCGGGGCCTGGCCGGGGCTGCCGTGGTTGCGCGAATGGCCGGGATCGAAATGCCCGCCCGCTGCGCCGAAGGGCACGATCTGCCCGGTGGACGCGTCGGGCCCGGGGTCGCAGGCACCATTGGCATGCACATGAAAGCCATGCGCCCCCGGCACCAGGCCGCGCACGTGCACGGTGATCTCCGTGCCGCCAGCGGTCTGGGCCAGGTCGGCCCGGCCGGCGGCCTGGCCCTCAGGCGTGAACAACTGGGCCACCGCGGCACTGCCGGCACTGGCCGGGCTGGCCATGGCCGAGCGGGGATGGGCGTGGGATGCGGGCGGCAGGCCGGCTGGGGCCGAGCAGCCGGCCAGCAGGGCGCCGAGCAGGGCGGGGGAGAGCGCTGCGATCAGGGTCTTGGAGGAATGGGGCATGGTGCTTCCTTCGCGTTCACAGGCCGCTGTGGCTGATGCGGTAGATCACGCCGTTCTGGTCCTCGGCCACCAGCAGCGCCCCGTCGGCCGCCACCGCCAGGCCGGCCAGGCGGCCGAACTGCGCAGGCCGGCGCGCCTTGGCCTGCTCGGCCGCCGGGGCGGCCGGCCCGGGCTGGGTGAGGGCGGATGGGGGCGTGGCCAGCAGCCAGCCGGTGGCGAAGTCCTCGGTGGCCAGGGGCTTGCCCTGGGCGTCGAAGCGCACGCGCACCACGCGAAAGCCGCTGGGCTGTGCACGGTTCCACGATCCGCGGAACGCCACGAAGGCATCGTTGCGGTAGGCCGACGGAAACTGGCTGCCGGTATAGAAGGTGAAGCCGATGGGCGCGGCGTGCGCAGTGTAGGTGAGCAGCGCGCCCTCGGTGGTGGGGCAAAAGTCGGCCTTGGTGGCGTTGGGTGGGTCGTTGAAAACCTGCGCATCCACCTGGCGGTTGCCGTAGCAGTAGGGCCAGCCGTAGTGCTTGTTGGCCTGTATGGCATTGAGCTCCTCGGGCGGCAGATCGTCGCCGTGGTAGTCCGAGCCGTTGTCGAAGCCGTAGAGCACGCCGCTCACCGGGTGCCAGCCAAAGCCGATGGTGTTGCGCAGGCCGCGCGCGAACACGCTGCGAGCGCTGCCGTCGGGCTGGGCACGCAGCATGGTGGCGCTCTCCGGGTTGGCGTCGCGGCAGTCGTTGCAGGTGGACCCGGCGGTGATGTAGAGCATGCCATCGGGCCCGAAGCCGATGGTGCGGTTGGGGTGCTGGCCCGCATCGGGCAGGTCGTCGATGATCACGCGGGGCGTGGACAACGTCCCATCGGACTGGATGTCCGCCACCAGCACCTTCTTGTCGGAGGTGATGTACAGCTGGCCGTTGCGGTGTGCCAGGCCGTGCGCGAACTTCAGGTTCTGCGCGACGATCTTGCGCTCGCTGGCGTCCACGATGCCGTCGCGGTTGGCATCGCGCAGCAACAGCACGTCGCCCTGGTCGCGCCGGCTGGCGTAGACGTCGCCATTGGGCATGGGCTGCAGCCAGCGCACGTTGGCCATGTCCTTGGCGAAGACGGAAATGCGAAAGCCCGAGGGCACCTTGAGCTGCTGGACCATCGCTTCATCGAGGCGCGTCGGCGAAGGCTCGGTCACGTTGACCGTGACGGACACCGGGCCATCGCCTGGCGGGAGCTGCGCCGCTGCCAGCGGCGCGATGGCGGCCAGGGTCAAGGCGAGGGCACTGCGGGCCGCCAAGCGGGGGGAGGTTCGGTTCATGGCATCTCCTGAGGGAGCGCCATCCTGCGGCCCGGCCCGGCGGGGCCGTGTAGGAAATCCGGCTGATGCAAGCACGCGGTCGGTTTCGTTGTGTCAGCAACTCCAGTCAACGTCCTACATTTGCGCCTGCCGTTGGCGAGCAGGCTTTCGTGCAGGTCTCACTCCCGCAAGCCGTCGCGGGTGAGTTCTGTTACTACAGGAGGGCGGCGCTGTTTGCGCCCAGGTCGACTCCGATACTTCGCCACAGCTACCAATTAGTGGCAAAGCACGCGAGCACAGCCCACGCCTGCCACGCAGTCGACGAGCTGGTGCTGTGCCGTACGCAGAGGATGCGCCCTTGTGCCGTTCAGACGCCACCAAGGACATCGTGCGCTGCTCGAAGGCACATCCGCTCATCACGCCTTGTTAAAAAATGGGATTCACCATGGCCATGCCATTCACCACTCCACTATCTTCCGCGGCAACCGATGCCAGGTCTACCTCGTCCGAGGATCAGAGCAGTTCGCAGGTTGGCACGCCCGAAAAGGGGTTGCAGGAAGCGCCCGACAGCAAGAAGCCGCGCACGCTTTGGCAGAAGATCCAGCACTCTTTCGATTTCGGCAACTCGGGAGAGCAGGGGTAGCTCCGTCACCTTCCTGTGCAGGGGTCGGCCCTGGCGAGACAAAGTCACTGACGCGCGGGAGGCACGACGTGCACCTTCGTCAACGTGGTGCGGGCCCACTCTTCGAGTTCCCAGTTTGAATGGCGGCGCCACGTATGTCGGGTCGGCCCATGCTGGTGAATGAGCGGTTGCAGACTCGGGGGCGCGACAACTTCGATATCCATGGGAACATGGGCCGGCAGGCGCAGTGCGTACCGGGCCGCAGCCAAAGCACTCTCCCATACATCTGCGGCAGCGATTTCATCGTCGCTTACCATGTCGTCTGAGTGCGCCCCTTCAAACCAGGATTGAAGCGCGACGTGATCACGCCAGGCGATGAGGGGTGGGACGCCTGCGCTGTCACAAACCGCCTTCGCTGCCTCAAGAGCGCTCAAGGCGCTCTCGAAGTCAGGTAGTGGGTGCACGTGAAATTTGAGGAACATTCGGCACGCTCCTTTCTTCCTCGATCAGGACTTGCGCTTTGCGAGATGCTCTCGCACCCTGTCTGCTGAGTTGCCAACAGCCGTCACGGCCGCTCGCAGCTCCTGTTCTGTGCAGCGAAGAGACTTTGTCCAGTTCCACACCTCATGGGACTGTTCCAGGCTGATGAGTTTTCGGTCAGCGCCGGTCTTTGTGGGATCGTCCGACATTGCACACTCCTTGACGTGGTAGAAATCGAAAGATCAAGCGGGAAGGCGATGCTTAACGCGTGCGTGCATCAGTCCAGGGAGCTGCCCGGCTGCCGGCCGCAGCCGATCTGCACGGTACACCTTGAGCGTCGCTCGTCCCAAACCTGTCACTGAATGAATTTGGGCAGGCGCTCCTGTCCCTGGCTCTGGTAGCGAAGCAGTGATCATTCCGGCAGCGACAAGCACCCTGGTCTTGTCGATGTTGCCCTCGTCAGTGACCGCCAGAGGCAGCTCAAGTTCGGCGACCGTGCGAAGGAATTCGAGTGGCATTTTTTCCTCCGAAAATTTTGATGTTGGTGGAGATAGGGGCGACCTATAGTGTTTCAAGAGCTGCTGTTCACCGACGCGCCAGCACACATCCTCAGTTGGCACGGGCTCGGTGACCACTCCTGGTCAAGCGCGCAGCCGGGACGGGATGGACGCGGGGATGGGTCCATCAAAAACTCCAGAGATGCGGTTGAGCAGGGTTGACGGGACAGCCTCAATCTGTACCCCCACCCACGAAATTTCTGTAGGACTTTCCCGCTTCCGGCCCAACCCCAGCACAGCCTCACAAGTTCAACCAGGGCAAGAAGCGGGCTTTCGCGCCAGGGTCTTGAACGCGGGCACGGCCCGCAAGACCCTGGCACAAGACCACTCAAAGCGATTGCACAGGGATCGTTGCTGCCTGGCGTTGGGCCTTCGGGATCTCGATCCGCAGGACGCCGTCGCGGTACACCGCCGCACCTTGTGCCGGATGCACATGGCTGGGGAGCACGAAGTAGCGGCAGAAGGAACCATGGACCATTCGCGAAACCTGCCAGCGTCCAGCGCGGACGTGCTGTTCCGCGCGGCGCACTCCACGCACCTTCAGTGAGCGCTCAGAGATCTCGATTGTGAAGTCCTCGCGCCGCATGCCTGGCGCGTCGATGCGCACGATGACCGACCTCGTGTCTTCGAGCACGTGCGCAGGCATGAACGCCCACCCTTTGAGCCTGGTCAGCGGACCGCTCTCCGGGACCGCCGAATCGGTTCGTGCTGGTGATGGCGCTGCGGTCTTCTTGCCAAGCGCGTTCCTGACGCTTCCAAGCAGCCCGGCCCAGGCTTTGGAAACATCGTTCCACACTGAGGCTGCACCGTCCTTGAGTTCAGCTGCAATGTTTGCCATGTTTCATCTCCAAGATCTGAAGGAAGTTGGTTCACCCCGCCGACACAGGGATCTTTCTCGCCTGGGCGTGCGCCTTCTTGGGTATGTGCAGCGACAGCACGCCTTCCTTGAGGTTGGCCTGGATCCCGGACGTATCGAGTTCACGGCTGAGCACGAAGCTTCGGCGGTAGCGCGGTACGCGCACCTCCGCGTGGACCGGTTCGAGTCCCTGGGGCATTTGCGTCTGCACAGTTCCTTCGATCAGGAGGGATTCGCCCTCCACCTTGATTTCAAGCTGCTCGCGCGGCACGCCTGGCATGTCTGCCAGCAAGGTGATGCCGTGCGGATTCTCGAACACATCCACAGCGGGAAGAACGGATCGCTGCAGATGGGGATTCCCGGCGTTGCTCTGATCGGTGTTGGCAGCAGTCGTGGCGGTTGGTTGTTGCGTCATGATGGCTTCCTCGGCAGGTGGGTTCACTGGATGGCGATGCGGGTGGGCTGCGGCGCTTCGCGGCGCGCAATGCTCACTTGAAGCACTCCGTCGCGGTACGAAGCACTCACCTTTTCCGGATCGATGTCGTCAGGCAGAGATACTGTGCGCGAGAACGCCCCATGGCCACGCTCGCGGGCATAGACCTGCACGGCAGGATCGCTGGCAGGGATGCTGGCCGCGCGCTCACCTGAAATTCGCAGGACCCCACGGTCGAGATCCACATCGATCTTGGAAGGGTCGAGACCTGGTACGAAGGCGTATACCTCAACGCTCGATGCCGTGCGCCCCACATTCAGTGCAGGTAGGGTGCCAGCGGCCACGGAGCGGATGGCGTTCGGCAGGTTGTTGGCTGCTCCAAAGACGTCGTCCAGCTCGCGGCGAAGACGCTCAAAGTGACCGAACAGGCTGCTCGGATGAGTCAACAGCGATGCATACATGATGGGTCCTCCAGTTGGGTTGAAAGCACCGGCTGGACACCGTCCCCGCCGGCTCGGAAGGAAAAATAGAGTCGCCCAATCCGGTTTCAAGAGGCATTTTTTGCACCCAAGGGAACCGCAGGCACCAAGCTGAAAACTCCCCGGTTCAGCGTGCTCGGGGTGAAGTCCTACGCTTGCCTGGAAGCCGCGGTTGCAGCCTCTGGCCATCCACCGGCAATTTTCTTGTCCGGCATCCTCTGGAGCACAAATGACCACACCGCACGACAGCTTCCATCGCACCGCATTCCTCCTGATCGCTGTATCGGCCGCTTTGATCGTCCTTGCCGCTTGCGACCGCAAGGGACGCGACCGGGCTTCGACCGCAGGCTCGTCGCCCGGCGCGCCATCGCAGGAGCCGTCACCTGGAGCAGGAACTGGCGCACCCGGTTCGTCAACCACGGGGCCGCAGAGCGGAACCGCAGGCGCGGATGCCAACGGCACCTCAAGCTCGGTGGATGGTTCCCAGTCAGATCAAGCCGGTTCTTCGGCCTCGCCATCTTCCGGGAGTGGAACCACCATTCCCAGCGGCGCAGCATCTACCCCTCCTGGCGGCTCCAGCGATGACACCGCCCCAGGAGGCGGGACGGCGCCCGGTGGCACTGCAGCTTCCCAGGCTGTCAGCGGGTCTTCGGCGCCGAGTGCTGGTGCCCCTGGATCTTCCAACATCGCCCCTGGTAGCGGCTCTGGCAATACCAGCCGTTGACAACGTAAGGCCTGTTAATGGAGCACTTCATGGCAAGCAACAAGGACATCGATATCACCGATCCAGCGCAGCAGGCGCCGTTGCCACAGCCGGGGTCTGGGCGGAATGGCGGCCGCGGGCCCGGGCAGGGGTCAGGGGCCGCCCTCAAGCGTTTGCGCGCAAGTGCTGCATCCCAGGAGTCGGCCATCACATCGGCCCGCCAGTCGTACACGCTGTCCAGCGGGTCTTCAACAAACTTCACCGAGCAGGTATAGAAGTTCAGCTCGCCATCATCGAACTGCAGGCTCAGGCGGGGCATTGCATCCTTGCGTTCGTTGATGCGATAGCTTCCAAAGAGCAGAAAGTGGATGCGCAACGAGAACTTTGGCATCTCAATGAGAAAGTGCTTTCCCCAGGAGCGCAGGGCTACGATGCGTTGCCCCACAAGCCGCTGCTTTTCGATGGATGTGTTGCCTTCCACTCGCTGTATGGTCCTGCCGGCGAAGGCTTCGGCCTGTTCACGAAGGATGACGAGAGAGGGACCTCACATGATGGACGCATCACGGGTAGCGCATTTGGCATCCCCCGACTCCTTCAGGATGCTGATCTGCCCGTCAGCCTCCAGGAAGGCGTAACGCATGTCCTTCTGATCGCAATCCGCTTCGCGCAGCGCCCGCTCCATATCGCACATGGGAACGTGGTGGCTTCGCAGCACGTCGTCAAACACCTCGCCATTGCGGCCGATCAGCACAGCCCGGCCTTCGACCAAAGCCTGCACCCTGTGGCTGCGCGCCGATACAAACGCCACCAGCAGGTTCAGGCCGATCAGGGTGGCTGCCGACAGCAGGCCCCCGGTGAGCGATTTTTCCTCCCCGCTCAGCCCGTTCGAAACGGCTTCGCTGAGCAGCATCACCACGAGAAGATCGAAGGGCGTGAACTGGCCAACCGTGCGATGCCCGGATACGCGTACGAGCGCCAGAAGCACTCCGTACACAAGGACCGCCCGCAAGGGCAGCTCCCACCACGGTCCGTTCAACGCGAACATGGAACTCTCCTGCCGCCGCAGTGGTATCCCGCAGGGTTGCCTCGCAGTCGGCACGGGGTCGGGAGCGGTTTCGACGCGCACACCCTGGCGCCTAGATAAATGAGGGCTCGCATGGGCTTCCTGGAAGTAGCGATGGACGCCCGGCACATGGGCTCCACGGACCACTCTGCGCTCTGCAAGCACTGCGTGGCGTAGGACTTCATACCCTGTGCGTGGAGCGAGCTCCGGCCTGCCTCCATGTCGTCGCCTTGGTGGTTATGGCCATGCGCTCAGCTCGATCGCCTCCATCAAAGGCGACTGCGGCCCATGGGCGCTCGCTACGGTGCGCTCGTGGCCGTGAGCAAGGCCGCATGCAGCATCTGAGGACTGGATGGTTTGGGCAGGACATCAAAACCCAAGCTGCGGATGTGGTCCAGCTGTTCCGCATACCCCGTCATCAGCAGCAGTCTTTGCTGTGGCCAGCTGCGGCGGATGTATTGGGCCAGACCCACGCCATCGAGCTGTCCGGGCATCACGACGTCCGACAAGACCACGTCCGGCCGCTCGCCCTGTTCGAGCAGCACGCGAGCCTTGTCTGCCCGGTCCACGTGCCGGACTTGACAACCCAGCGACTCAAGGATGGGGACCAGGGAGGCCGCGACCTCTTCGTTGTCTTCTACGAGGAGCAGTTGCTTGTTGATTGTCGGCAGGGTAGCTTCATCCACGGGATCTGGAGCCTGTTGAGGAGAAGCACCGGGCAGAAGCAGCTTCACACACGTGCCGACGCCGACCTCGCTGAGAATTTCTGCGCGTCCCTGGGCCCGTTGGCACATGCCGTAGACCTGGCTCAGTCCAAGGCCCGTCCCCTCGCCAACGGCTTTGGTGGTGAAAAACGGATCGAACACTTTGCTCAGCAGGTCGGGGGGAATGCCGGAGCCCGTATCCATGACCTCAATCGCCACCATTTCAGGTCCGCCAGGGCCTGCTTCGGTCTCGTTGGCGGGACGGGCGTGCACAGTGAGAAATCCACCTCTGGGCATGGCATCCCGAGCGTTGATGGCCAGGTTCAGGAGCGATAGCTCAAGCTCAGCAAGATCCAGTTTGACCGGGGCCGTGGCCTGGTCCACCTTCACCTTCAGCATGATCTGGCTGCCCAGGGCCGGAGCGAGAAGATCCTGAATGGACGGCAACTTCTCCTGCAGCACGACATGCTCCGGGACCAATGGCTGGCGTCGCGAGAACGCCAGCAACTGTCGGGTCAGGTTGGTGGCGGATTTGACAGCCCGGCCTATCGACTCGATCTGCTTGGTGCCTACGCCTGGCGCGGTGCGCTTGAGCAGGTGAAGATTGTTGCTGATCACCATCAACGCGTTATTGAAGTCATGCGCCACACCACCGGTAAGTCGGCCCATGGCCTCCAGTTTCTGTGCCTGCAGCAGTGCCTCCTCCGCTCTTTGCCGGGTTTCGATCTCCTTTTCCAGGTGCTGCATCGTCAGCAGCGCGGTGCGTGCATTGCGCAAGGCGATGGCCGCTGAGGCAAACAATGCCGCTACCGGCAGCGCGCCCATGGCGGCGAGAACACCCAAGTCATGCAGCACGTCATCGCGCAGGGCCGCAAGGCTAATCGCTGCACCAACATACAAAGGGTAATTGCCGACCCTGCGGTATGCGATGAAGCTGTCCTCCCCGGTGATCGACGAGATGCCGCGGACATGTGCCGCCGTCTCTCCTGCATGGATACGGGCGAGGACGGGCCCGTCGCCCGCCAGTCGGTCCACCTTGTTGAGAGACGGCCAGCGCGAGTAGATCTGGCCTTCGTCGTGGAACAAACTCACTGTGAGGCCTGGTTCGTCGGCGACAAGATCGCCATAGTATTCACCGAAGTACGAAGCGAGAAGCGTGACGTTAATGACCCCTCCAAAGTTGCCCTTGCGGTCGCGAAAGGGCAGGCTCAGATTGAGAACGCGCTCGTTCGAGGTTCTGGTCACAAGTGGCCTCGACAGATACGGCCCGGTAAATCCTTGCTGGTGCACGCGGAAATACTCGCCATCCGAAAAGTCCCGGATTGGAAATGGCGCCAAACGGCTGCTTGCGACCGTCTGGCCCGTTGCGTCGAGGATCAGGACGGACTGGACCTGTGGCTGATCCACGGTCCTGGCGCGCAGGGCTTCGTGGAGCGCAAGTTCGATAGCCCGCAGCTCGGCCGCATCGCGTCCGTTGACCAAGGCCTGAACCTTCTCCTGCAGGGCTTCCGAGGCCGCAATTACCTTTGAAGCGTGTTCATGGGAGACTCGGAGCGAACGGCCGACGCGTACATTTGCGTCCTCTCGCGCAGAACTGTACTGAGCCGCTCCCACGACCAGGTAGATGAAAAGCGGTACGACGATGCTGAGAAGGGCCAGCAGGCGCAGCCATCGCACCGAGTCTGCAGCTTTCAATCGGCCTGTCTCTGGAACGGTTGGAGGTTTCCACATATGGTTACTGAGGGTGCTAAAACCGCTGGCTTTGCAGGGACGTTGATCCGTGAAGGGCCCCAATCGACAGGCTAGCCGCTCAGGGCCGTCGCACCGTCGGCGCGAAACGAGCCGACCGAGGCGCAGCGCCGGCCAGCCGCTGAGAGACTTCTAAAGTCAACAACGCGTGGCTACGCAAATTCCTTTTGGTGGATGGTGCACGCGCCCCTTCATATCTCCCCGAGAGCCAGGCGAGGGCTGTTGTTCGATCGAGCGTCCATTATGGGCAAGAGCACGGCGGCAGCATAGAGGGCGTCATGTACTCGCGCCCGGGTCGTGTTGCAGGAACGCTGCCTCGCTCTCGAAATTGAACGCTTCAATGGTCGGCGCGGAGCATAGGCATATGGCACGCAATGGCAAATCAAAGCTCCGCAATTTCAGACTCGGGCGTGCCCTCGCGCGTGTAGAAGACCACAGCACGAAAGCTCGGAAAGGTGCGGTGAGAGTGCGGGTGGTCTAAGGGCGTGTGGCTTACCTCAGGAAGTAGCCATCGAACTCCTGTGAACAAAGGCGTACCTGCTGGGTCCGGTCGCGTCACCCAAGGGTCATGCGACTGCCCACCGTGGCGGTGCTGCCGCGGAATCTTTCTGGCCCGCATACGCTCGCCATTCGCCAGGCCGCTGGGCGAGGCGATCGGCCAGGACGCGCAATACGGCCGGGTTCCAGGGCATGCCGCAATGGCTGCCTTCAACCTCTATGTTCTCCACGCGGCGGCGGTTGCGGCCATCGTCAACGCAAGCCTGCCAAGCCACCACGCCATCGCTGCGGCTGTAGATCGAGGTGGTAGGAACGGGCGGCGGGGCGCTGAGCAAAGCGCACAGGTCCGGGTCGGTAGGCGGCACGCCGCCATTGAGCAGACGGTAGAGCCAGCCCACGTTCGTATGCTCGGCGGAGCCCGCGAATGGCGAACCGATGGTAACCACCTGGCGCACCCGCGTGGGCACGCGCTTGGCCACTTCGCGTGCATAGATACCGCCCAGGCTCCAGCCCACAAGGCTCACGGAAGCCGCATGACCCTGCGTGAGCTCCAGCACACGCTTGGTCAAGGTGTCGAGCCATTGCTGTACATCGCCCTGCGGTCCTACGTTCACACCCATGCCCCAGTCGAAGCAGTCATAGCCCAGCCGCTCGCAAAACGACTGCAGCGGGCGGGTGACGTGCCCGTTGGTTGCCAGACCCGGAAAGATGACCACCGCGTGCCGGTCTCCGCGAGGCAGGGCCTGCTCACTCATCACCTGATAGGCGGCATATTCGAGGGCTGCTCGCACGGGCTCGGCAGCCAGCAAGACGTAGGACGGAGGACGCGTAGGTGAAGAGAGAAATGCAGACATGCCAGAACTCCATTGGGATTGCTGGTGATCTTGCGGAACCGATCCAAGTCGCGGTGCCCGCATTTCTCCGCTATCTGGCGTGAGCTTTGTCTTACCTTCATCCTCAGCCTGGCTGAGGTACTGCGGTCCCAGGATGGTCGCAATGCCGTTGTCCCACTCAATCGATGGCTTCGGCTCGAGGTTGATGCCAGCCCAACCATGGTGAAGCAAGCTGCACGCGAAAGCTGGCGACTCTGCGCCCCGCTGCTGCGCCGAATGCGCATGGTCGGCGAGACATCGGATGGAGCGCGGGTGGTGCATCGACGCCACAGTAGGCGATATCCCACAGGGGACCGATGGCGCAAATGGCAAGCTTTGAAAATTGGACGCGGCTGGTCGTGTCGAAATGGAGCTGGCATGCCTGCGCGACACGCATTTTTGGTTGAAGACAACCCCACCATCCGGGAGAACCTGATTCCCACGTTGGCGGAAATCGCCGATGTGGAGGTAGTGGCCACGGCCGAAGGACAGCGCGAGGCGGTCAAATGGCTGTGCCGCAACGAAGCCTTGGCCGACATGGTGATACTGGACTTGTTTCTTGCCGAGGGGTCCGGTATTGGGGTGCTTTGCGAGGTGGCACGCGAGCACATTGGACTACCCGTCATCGTGCTCACGAACTATGCAACGGCCGATATTCGCGAGCGTTGCCGGGCCCTTGGGGCTGTCGCGCTGTTCGACAAGTCCCGCGAGCTTGAGAGCTTCCTGGCATTCTGCTCGCATGTCGGCACGGGTGATTCCGAGGCGTCGGTCACCCACTGAGGTTACTCGCCCGCAGCCAGCCCGCACAAGGGCTCGGGAGCCTGGGTGCGGGCTTGGCAAGTCGCGTGCGTGTCACTTCAGACCATGGCCATATCTGTTTCCATCAGTTCGGCCTTGCGTGCCTCAAGGTTCTCGCGCATGGCCACCAGATCGATCTTCCTGGCCGCCCGTGCCTTGGGAAACATCTCATTGCGTTCCTCCTTCACGTGGTGGTCGATGTACTCGCCCAGCACGATGACCTTGGCGTCGAACTCCTCATTGACCTCGGATGCGCCCTCGATCTGTGCAATGAGGTCCTTGGCCGATTGATGCTCTACCTCCGCCTCGGCCAGCAGGTCGGTTTCCTTGATGGCGGCGCGCAGGGCCGGGTAGAAGATCTCCTCCTCGATCTGTGCATGGACAGTGAGTTCCTTGCAGATTTGCAAAGCCAGTTGTCGCCGCTTTTCCTTGACCGTACGTGCTTGCGACGAGGTGAGTTCCTCGTACTCCTTGAACATCTTCTTCACTGCGCGATGGTCTGCGTCCAGCAGGTCGCAGGCGTCTCTTTCACGTTTTGGGGTGGGCATCGTGGGCTCCTGGGGGTTGTTGGAAGACTCGATGTTTCGCCTGCGCCGTGAAAAGCGAAGTAGGCAAGCCCAAGCCTGTGGTGTAGGAAGAGCGTCCTGCGTGCGCCTTGAGAACAGTGCGCGTGTGCACGGAAGGTCGTCCGCGAGGTCGAGGGTTTGCGCCAAGACCTTGTGCCTCCGGCGTCCACCATGCCACCGCGGTTTGCGGCGCGCACCAGCGGCACGTCGCGCTGGTCGCGACTGCTTGCGTACCCGTCGTCGCTGGGCATGGGCTGCTACCGCCGAGGTATTGGTGGCAGCGCGCACGGCACGGTAGGGCAGTTGCGGTCGGGTGACGGCTGCTCGTCGCGTGGGTGGCGTTTCGGTCGACTGCGCGATGGCCCGCATCCCCGCTTCGTGCGCCTCCCCTATGGGTCCATCAGGGGGACACGGCTGGAGCATTCCGCCCCTGCATTGCTTGCCTCAGCGTTCGGGGCTGCTTCTTCTGTTGGGGTCCACCGCATCCGAGGCCTTGCGGTCGCGCTCCCTTTGCTCCTCCACCAATTCCTGCTCTACGGGATCAATTCCTTCAAAGCGATCTGGGTCCTCCTTCTCGGGGGCCGGCGCGGGCGGTGCCGCGGCGGTGTTGCGGAGGTGGCTGGCCGCGGGGAATGGCCAGGAGGGATGGCTGTCGGTTGTCAGCCCACGGGGTGTGGTCGTCATGGTGTGCTCCTGTGGCATGGTCGAGTTACCGAGCCATTCTTCGCTCGAATGCGGGGGAACTTCGTAAGACAATGCCTCCCCAGAATACGAGGCGGGCTCGGGCGAGTGGCGCAGCACACGACTGCTTGGTGCGGCGGTGTCCACCAACATCGGGGCGGGCTTGGACGCCGTGGCTCAGGCCCTCTGGCCGGCGCTTTCGAGGTGGTGCTTGTGCTCGGCCTCGACGATTTCCTGTAGCACGTCAGAGGGATCGGTCCGGTGCGCGAATGCTCGCACTTCTTCGGTTTTGTCTTCGGACAGGCCGGCCTTTTCCGCCATCTCCACGACCAAGCGCATCAACGCCGTGATTTCACGCTCGGCCAGCAGGTTCACCTGCAGGTCCAGATGGTGGCGGCGCTCACTTTCGGCCGCGTCCATGTTCTGGCTGATCAGGATGAAGATGGACAGGAAGATGGCTTCGAGCGACACGCCGAACAGCAGGAAGGTATACGGGTAGGGATCGAACTCGACCACCAGCTCATTGGTCACCACCCACAAAGCGAAAAACAGTACGTTGGCCACGAGGAAGCCCACCGTGCCGCACGCCCGGGTGATCATTGCGATGGCACGGTAGCGCCATGGGTTGAGTGCACGTCGCCGAGCCTCCGCACACAGGATTTCCTCGATGTTCTCGCGAGTGATGCTGGAGATGTGGTCGTTCACATGGCTCACGGTCGGCTTTCGTTGGCGCGTTGCGTGGCTGCACTATCTGCCTTGCACATGGGGCCCTGTGTAGGAAGTGCGCCTGACTTTCTCGCAGGCTTGCGTGCCGCTTTCGTATGCCTGGAATGCCGACACGCAAGCCCAATGGCCGGCGAGACGCTTTCTGATGCAGAAGAGGGGCTGCCTCAAGCGTGTGGGGCGGGACTAGATGCATCGCACGCCTGCGCCCGCTGCCGCGCCATGCGCACATATTCAGGCAGGAAGGTGCGTTCGGCCCCGTTGGGAAACTGCACCGTGACGGAATGCGCGTCGGCACGTACGACCTGACCTGCGCCATAGCGCTTGGCGCGCACCGCTTCACCGCCCATGAAGCGGGGCTTTCCAGCTGTTGGAGTCTGGTCGCATCGCACTTCGATGGGTTCCTCGGGCCTGGCGACGGCGGGCGCGACGCGCTCAAGCGCTGCGATACGCCGGCAGTTGTCGCAGTGGCCGCAGGTGTCGGAGGTGGGTCGCTCGCCCAGCGCCGATAGCACGCCATGCCAGCGGCATCGCCCGCCCTGGGCATAGGCCACCATGGCTTCCAGCGTGGCACCGTCCTGCTCCCGGCGCTGCTGATAGCCCTGGAGCAGGGCGCTGAGGGCATCGTCGTCCAAGTCGCGAACCAGGGCGAGGCGCCCTGCGCGATCGCGGCGCACGGCCTTGCGGCTGCGCAGCACGCTCAAGGCCACCAGGGCCTTGGCGCGGGGGCGGTCCGTGGCCTGCAGGAGCGTGTCCACCGTCCACCCGCCTTGGGGCGCGGGTTGGTGCAGCAACCCCTGCAAGGCCTGCAGGTCGCCCAGCCCGGGGTATCGGCCCGCCATGAAGAATTGCTGCAGCGCCCGGTCGCGTCGCACGTAGAGCAGGGTGCAGCAGGCGGGCTGGCCATCGCGGCCGGCCCGGCCCGCCTCCTGGTAGTAGGCATCCACGCTGGAGGGGAGCTGGTAGTGCAGCACAAAGCGGATGTCCGGCTTGTCGATGCCAAGTCCGAAGGCATTGGTCGCCACCATGACGCGCGCCCGGCCTTGCATGAAGGCGTCTTGCGCTTGCATGCGGCCTTCCGCCGGCAGCCGACCGTGGTACAGGCCCACGCTTTCCCCTGCGGCAAGCAGCTTGGCGTGCAGCTCCTCGGCACATTTCACTGTGGCGGTATAGACGATGCCCGTGCCACTGCTGGCCGCCACCAGCTCCAGCGTGCGCGGCAGGCGGTCAGCTGTGCGAGCCAGTTGCTCCGCGCGCAGATCGAGGTTGGACCGGTAGGCGCCTGTTGTGACCACGTTGCCGGCAGCAATGCCAAAGCCCGCGGTGATCTCTTTCATCACCGCCGGCTTCGCGGTGGCCGTCAGGGCCAGCACCGGCGGCGAGCCCAGCGCGCGAACAGCAGGTGCGATCTCCAGAAAGGCCGGGCGAAAGTCATGGCCCCAGTGCGAAAGGCAATGCGCCTCGTCAACCACCAACATGCTCACCGGGTGGCGCGCCAGGGCCTGCTGAAGGACCGGGTCAGCCATCTGCTCGGGGGTGGTGAGCACGATGCGGGCGTTTCCCTGGTCGATGGCTTCGCGCGCAGCCGTGAGTTCGTCGCGATCGATGGCGCTGTTGAACTGCACGGCAGCAATGCCCCGGGCGCGCAGTGCGTCGCACTGGTCTTTCATCAGGGCCACCAGGGGCGAGACCACGATGGTGGTGCCCGGCAGCATCAGCGCAGGCAGCTGGTAGCACAGGGACTTGCCGGCGCCCGTGGGCATTACGGCCAGTGTGTTGTGGCCTTGCAGCACGCGCTGCACCACGTCCCATTGGCCGGGACGCAGGTGCTTGAAGCCAAAGATCTTGCGCAGCAGTTGTTCCGCAGCTTTGCGGGACGGTGCGGTAAAAGAGGTGGTGGGATGGGGCGGCATGGAGGTGCGAGGGTGCAGTCAGACGGAGCAGCAAGAATGGCCCCATGATGGCCAGTGCCTTGGCATGGCACGGCAGGCTGTGGGCGTAGTTGTCTGTCGGACTGCGGAGCACGCTCCAACCCCGGCACGGTGGATCTACCGTCGCCGGGTAGTCCGTTCATCCGATTTACTTGGTATTTCCGGTGCCTCGCAGTTGGAGCGCCGCATCCTGCCCTTCAACTTCGCCGCGTCCAACGTTGCAAGCCGGGACGGCGGTCAGCCTGAAGTCCTACACCAGTCTGTGCACCGCCGACGCAGGCTTGCGCTGCCGGCTGCGGGTGGCCCGCAGCACTGCACACCAAGTGCAAGCATGCCCTCCATCCGGGGGAATTTTCAACGGAGACGCATCCATGGTTTTTACACTGTCCATTGAACGACCACGCTCCGACCTTTATGAAGCGGTGGTCTCCCTGGGGAGGGATACCGTGTGGAAATTCGCGGGTAAAAATCTGGGCGCTGTCCTGAAAGAGTGTTCGAGCCAGTCCATCGAAGATGTCCGCTACTTCCTCGTGTGGTACGAGCACGTCTGCGCGGGCACTGTGGATGCATCGGAAATACTTGCTGACCCAGATCTGTTTGCACGCCGGGTCCATTCTCTGCACGGGTGACCGGTGCCGAGACCGGCTGCAGCCCTGGAATCTCCTCGGTCGGGACCTGGCGTGGTTGAAGCGAGCGGTGAACGCCCGCATAGCCTGGGCGCAACGCGATCTCATTGTCCAAGTTCGGCCATTACGTGTTCATACTGCGATGCGGCCTTGTCCCAGCCAAAGTCCTGGCGCATTGCCTGCAACTGAATCTTGTGCCAGCGTGCCGGCTCCAGCCAGACCTGCAGGACACGCTGCATGGTCCGATCGAATTCCGCCTGGGTCGGTGCCGCCATGACAAACCCAGTTCCCTGTGCAGCATTGCCTGCGTCCACGACGGTGTCGGCCAGTCCGCCGGTTGCCGTTACGACGGGCAGCGTACCGTAGGCCTGGCTGTACATCTGATTGAGGCCGCAAGGCTCGAAGCGTGAAGGCATCAGAAAGCAGTCGGCCCCCGCCTCGATCTGGTGGGCCAGGGATTCGTCGAAGTCCAGCGTGGCGTGGACCTGGCCAGGGTGTGACTTTGCCAGCGCGCGCAGGCCAGCCTCCAGCGGTTCCTCGCCCCGGCCCAGAACCACCAGTTGGACGCCGCGCGCGAGCAGGGCCGGAACACCCGAGAGCACCAAGTCCACCCCTTTTTGGGAGGTGAGCCGTCCCACCAGCCCAAGCAGCGGCCCAGAGGCCTCGGCCAGCCCGCAGCGCTGGCGCAATGCGGCCTTGTTGAGAGCCTTCGCGCCCAGCCGGTCGGCGTCGTAGGGAGCTGCAATCAAGGGATCGGTGGCCGGGTTCCAGACCGCCGTGTCGATGCCGTTGAGCAGACCATGCAGCCGTCCGGATCGTGCGCGCAGAACGCCGTCGAGTCCGAAGCCCAGCGCCGGCTGCTGGATCTCGCGCGCGTAGGTCGGGCTTACCGTGGTGATGGCATCTGCGAACTGCAGGCCGGCCTTGAGCATCGACAACTGGCCCCAGTATTCCACCCCTTCCATGCCACGGCAGGCCGGCGGAATGTCCAACACCTCGCAGGCATCCATAGGGAACAGCCCCTGGAACGCCAGGTTGTGGATGGTGATCAGGCTCCGCGCCACGCCTTGTTGTCCGGCAGCCCTTGCCTGGTGCAGGTAAAGGGGCGCCAAGCCGCAGGGCCAATCGTTGGCATGCACGATGTCGGCGCGCCAACCTGAGGGACTTTGTTCGGTACCCAGCGAAGCGGCGACCCGGCTGAGCAGGCCAAAGCGCAGTGCCTGTTCGTGCATGGGCGTGTAAGCGGGGTGGCCATACGGTGTGCCGGCGCTGGCATAGAGGGCTGGACACGACAGCAGCAAGAATGGCATGCCATCCGGCGCTGTCATCTGCAACAGCTGGGCTGCGGGCCAGTGTCCCTGAGCGGGCAGGGGCACGATGGCCTGCAGGCTGCCCTCTGCGGCCATGCCGCCATACGCCGGCATGAGGATGGTCACCTCGTGACCGCGTTTGCGCAGGGCGCGTGGCAGGGCTGCGCTGACGTCGCCGAGGCCCCCGGTCTTGACCAGGGGCGCACATTCCGGCGTGGCGAACAGGATCTTCATGGAAGGGGACTCTCTTGTGCGACCAGGACAGCAAAGGGCAGGCGGGCTTGGTTATGGCCTGTCTCACCCAGCACCTGGTCCAGCGGTAGCTGCGCGGCATTGGCCACCGTGCAGCCGGTTAACCAGTCCAGCCAGCGGCCCGGGCGCGCCAAGGCCGGGTGGGCCGAGGCCAGGGCCATGCGTGTGCCGCCCCAGCCGATCTCGCCCAGGCCCACCAGAAGGCGCGCACAGACCACCACGACGGCTTGGTCGCCGCCGATGCGGGCGAAGGCCAGCGCATGGGCCTCGGCCGGGCCCTCCACGGCCAGAGGCAGGTACAGCGCATCGCGGAACAGCGCAGCCATCTGCCCACGCAGCTGCAGCAGGCGCCAGGTGACCAATTGCTTGGCACCGGGATGCATGGCCGGGCCATCGCCCAGCAGCGCACGCCAGTCGGCAGCGCCGGGGAACTGCCCCTCACCCTGGTACAGCGCCCGCAAGGGTTGCAGCGCAGCGGCCAGTTCCGCCAGGTCCACCGGGCGGCGGTTGTCCGGGTCGACCAGCGCAAAGTTCCAGACCTCGCAGCCCTGGTAGATGTCCGGCACGCCCGGCGTGGTGAGCTTGAGCGCGAGCTGGCCCAGGCTGTTGCGAAAGCCATGCGGCGCGATGCGCTGCACGAAGTCCTCGAGCACGGCAACGAAGCGTTCCGTGGACAGGGCCTTGTCGATGTAGTCGCGCACGGCGGCCTCGTAGGCCTCGTTCGGGAACAGCCAGTTGCTCACCAGCTTGGCCTCGCGCATGGCCTTTTCCTTGTAGCGCTGGATGCGCTGCACCAGCTCCTGGCGCTCCTGCGCATCCGTGGCATGGGCTGGCCAGATGCCGACCATGGCCTGGTACAGGCCCCACAGGTCGTGCGGCAGCGGCACCACCTGGCCGTCGACCTCCACCTCGAAGCGTTGGCCGGCCGCCTGCAGGGCCTGGACCGTCTCCTGCCAGGCATCAGGCATCTCGGAAAGCACGTTGAGCCGGGCACGCACGTCTTCCGAGCGCTTGCTGTCGTGTGTGGACGTGGCCAGCAGTTCGTGCGGCAGATGCCGCGCGCGCTGCAGGTTGGCCTGGTGAAAGGCTGCGACCGAGACGCCGAAGCGCCGCGGCTCCGCCCCCACGTCGTTGAGCGAAACCAGCCGCACATAGCGGTAGAACAGCGTGTCCTCCACCGACTTGGCCATCACCGGCGCCGTGAACTGCTGCCAGCGCCGGATGAAGCGCGCGCGCAGCCCGGGCTCGGCCCCGGGCTCGCCCTGCAGCACCGCCTGCAGGTAGGCCAGCACGCCGCCTTCGGCCGAACCCAGACGCCGGCGCGCAGCGCTGATGGCCCAGGCGATGTGCTGCCGGTCGGCCTCGCTGGGCGGGGCTCCGCCAGGCACGACGTAGGTGCGGTACACGGGGAACTGGGCGGCCACCTCCACCAGGGCCACGCGCAACTGGTTGCGCGTGAAGTCGCACACCGCGCGGTCGGCCCGCGTGATCTTGCTCAGCGTGGCCACCAGCCAGGCCATGTCGGAAAACAGCGCCGTCTCGATGATCAGGCGCTTGCACTCGTAGGTGGCCTCCTCGAAGGGCTGGGTGTCCCCGGTGAATTCGCCGTAGATGGCGTCGAAGCGCTCCTGCGCGTCCGCCGCGATGAACAGGCCGTTGACCAGGGTGCTGAAGCGGTAGCCCGTGCCGCCATGCACCTGCCAGTCGGCGGGCAGGGGCTCGTGGTCGGCCATGATCTTCTCGACCACGAGGTACAGCGCCTGCGGCGGCTGGCCCCGGGCCTGGCGCTGCGCGGCATGGCGCTGCTGCAGGCGTTCGAAGTACCGGGCCGGGTCGGCCAGGCCATCGGGGTGGTCGATGCGCAGGCCCGTGACCTTGCCCTCGGCCAGCCAGCGCAGGGGCAGGGCGTGCACGGCCTCGAAGACCTCGGGCTCCTCCATGCGGATGGCTGCCAGCGCGTTGATGTCGAAGAAGCGCCGGTAGTTGATGTCGTCGCCCGCCACGCGCCAGTCGGCCAGCCGGTAGGCCTGGGCCTGGAGCACGGCGTCGAGCAGGTCGAAGCTCGCCGCATCCCCCTTGTGCCCATTGGCGCGGGCCAGGCAGGCCTGCACCCAGTCGGGCACCCAGGGGTGGGCCTGCGCCAGGTCGGCCAGCCGGCGCTGGTACAGGGGGGCATCGCGCAGGCGCGCGGCGCGCTGCTGCGGGTCGTCGCTGCCCTGGGGCGGCAACTGGCCCAGGGCGTCCACGAGCGAGGCCATTTCGGCCAGCTCGCCGGCCGGTGCGGCCGCCGGCATGGCCACAGCCCCCAGCACCTGGGCATAGCTGCGCGGATCGAGCGGAAACACATGGTCCCAGTAGCCCACCTGCAGGCGGCCCTGCGCGGCGTCGAAGCGCAGTTGCAACTCGCCGGCCTCCAGCAGCTTGCCGTAGTGGTCGCCCAGCACCGGCAGCAGCACGCGCCGGCCGGTCTGCGGGTTGGCGGGCTGCCATTCGATGTCGAAGGTGGCGGCATGCGGCGAGGCCTCGCCGTGTTCCAGCATGTCCTGCCACCAGCGGTTGGCCGGGTCTTCCACGCCCATGTGGTTGGGCACGATGTCCAGCATGTGGCCCATGCCGCGCTCGGTCAGCGCCTGGCACAGCGCGGCATGCTCTGCCTCGCTGCCGATTTCCGGGTTGAGCAGCGTCGGGTCCACCACGTCGTAGCCATGCATGCTGCCGGCGGCGGCCTTGAGGTAGGGCGAGGTGTACAGGTGGCTCACGCCCAGTTCGTGCAGGTAGGGCACGACCGCGGTGGCTTGCGCGAAGGTGAAGCCCTTGTTGAGCTGCATCCGGTAGGTGGCGCCCGGCACGTCGGCCGACGCCAGCGGGGGCAGCTCGGCGGACCGGGCCGCCAGCGCCGGGCGGCGCACGCCCCCCACCGCCTGGCCGATGGCCTCGAAGCAGGGATCGCCGGCCAGATCCTCCAGCGGCACGGCCATGCGCTGGCGCCAATTGGGGTAGCGGTCCTCGGTGGTGCCCGGCACGTTGAGCTGCTCGCGCTGCCCGACCAGGTCTTCGAGCTGCACGCCCAGCAACCAGCAGGGCGTGCGCGCCAGGAAGGCATGCACGGCGGCAGCCAGCGCAGGCGTCATCTCAGGGGCGGTCTGGGCGTCCAGCGTGACGCCCGGTGGCAGCAACTGCTCGGCGTCGAGCGCAGCCAGCAGATGGGTGCGGTCCTGCGCGCGTGCCAGCTGGGCACGCACCAGGGCATCGGTATCCCCAAGCCAGCCCAATGCCTGCTGGATGGCAATGTCGTCGCCGCTCCAGAAGCCCTTGAGCGTGGGCAGGTCGTGCGTGCTGACCACGGCCAGCGCCTGGGGTTGCCAATCGGCCGGCGGGCGGAAGGCGCCGCCCTCCAGGCGCTCGAAGATCAGCGGCTTGTACGACAGCAGCGCATGCTCGGCCATGGCCTTGCGCATGCGCGGCGCCACGTTGCCCAGGTCCTCGCCGATCACCATGCACTGGTGTCGGTGGCTCTCGATGGCCATCACCGCGACCAGGGCTTCCAGCGGGTAGCGCACATAGGTGCCGCCGGCGGGGCTGTTCCAGTACAGGCGCATGAGCGCCATGGCGTGGTCCATGCGCAGCGCTCCGGCATGGCGCATCACGCTCGCCAGCAGTTGCCGAAAGGGCGTGAAGCGTGCCGCGGTCAGGGCCAGCGGGTTGACCGGCGGCAGGCCCCAGTCCTGGCCCTGGGTGCTCAGCGGGTCGGGCGGGGCACCCACGTTCATGCCGCGGGCATACAGGCCCGGCGACATCCAGGTCTCGGAGCCGCCATCGCTCGCACCCACGGCCAGGTCGCAGTACAGCCCCAGCGCCATGCAGCCGCGCGCCTGCTCGAAGGCGCCGGCCAGTTGGCCATGGGCCAGCCACTGCAGCCAGTAGCGGTAGGCCACGGCATCGGCATGCTCGCGGGCAAAGGCCTGGGCCGCGGCGCCCTGCGGGTCCTGCAGTTCCTCGGGCCAGGCAGGCCAGCCCCAGATCGAGGGGTCGCTGGCGCCCAGCGCCAGCTGGATGGCTTCATAGCGGGCGTGCTGGCCCAGGGTGGCCTGGTGCTCGGCCATGAAGGCATCGAAGGCCCGGCCCCGTTCGGTGTTGGCGCGCCAATGCCGGGCGGCGAAGTCCTGCCAGAGCAGGGCCAGCACCGGCTCCTTGAGCGCGGCCACCTCGCCATAGCGCACGGTGGCGCTGGCCCGCACCCCGTGCAGGCGCTGCTGAAAACTGTTGTCCGCCACCAGGGCCTGCGCCGCTGCGCAGTGCGCATATTCGGGCACCGCCGTGGCGTCGATGTGCATCACGTTCAGCGCCAGCCGGCTGCTCGGGCTGTAGGGGCTGGCCTGCTCGGGGTGCTCCGTGCGCAGCGCGTGCAACGGGCTCACGCCCACGAAGGCCGCACCGCGCGCCGCTGCCAGCTGCACCAGGGCGCACAGGTCGGTGAAGTCGCCGATGCCCCAGTTGCGCTCGGAACGCAGCGCGTACATCTGTGCCGTGATGCCCCACCAGCGCTCGCCGGCCTGCAGGCCCTTTGGCAGCCAGCAGCGCCGCGGTGCGACGATGAGCAGGCGCTCGGCCTCGGGCGTCTGCAGCAGGTAGTAGCCGCTGGCCAGGGTGGCCGGAAGCTCGACGATGGCACCATGCCCTTCCAGCAGCGGGGCTGCGCCCGCATCCTCGGGCAGCAGGCGCCAGGCACCGTCATTGTCCAGTCGCACCTGCGCCGGCTGGGCGTGCTCCACGACGATGGGTGGCGGCGCGCCACCATCGGCATGCTCGCCCATGGCGCTGAGCGCCTTGGCCAGCACTTCGGGCGGCACCGTAAGGCGCTCGCCCCAGAAGCTGGCGTATTCGGTGGCAATGCCGGCGCGTTCGGCGCGGCGGTGCAATTCGTCCGCGCCGAGCAGGTCCGGGGCAGGGGTGCCCTGGCTCATGGCGCACCCTCGCTGCAGGTCCAGCGCGCCGACCAGGGGGCCCACAGCCGCGCATCACCCGCCCAGCGGTGGCTGAACACCTCCACGGCGGCAGCCGAAGGCGTGGCCTCCACAGCGTCCGGTCCCAGGTTCATTTCCATCCCCAGCGTCGTTCCGCCCTGGTAATGCCAGGCCACCCGCAATCCGCTTTCCCCCACGAATTCCGCCACATGCCCATGGGCAGCCAGTTTCTGCGCCCGGGGCTGCAGCCAGGTGCGCCGTGCCGCCAGGGCATGCTGCAGCAAGGCCTTGCGCGCCTGGCCGGTGGCAGTGGCCGATTCATCCCATTGCAGCTGGCTGGCCTGCAGGGTGGCCACGTCGCAGGGGTCGGGAAGCACCGCCTCACCGGTCACGGCATGGCCGAACTCGCGTGCCCGCCCGTCGCGCACGGCATCGCGCAAACTGCCATCCCAGTTGGCAAAGTACAGGAATGGCGTGGATGCGGCAAATTCATCGCCCATGAAGACCATGGGCGTCGCCGGGGTCAGGAGCGCCAGCAGCAGCGCCAGCTCCGCCCCCTCGGCCGGCGCCAGCTGCCCCAGCCGTTCGCCGAAGGCGCGGTTGCCGATCTGGTCGTGGTTGCCGATGAAGTTGACCATGCACGTCAGCGGCACTGGCTCGCCCCCGGCCACGCTGGTTGCCCCGGGAAAGGCGAAGCCATGGGTCAGCACCCGCGCCAGCAGGGCCAGCGGGTGGCGCGCGAACTTGGCGTAGTAGCCCTGGGATTCGTCCGTCAGCGCCACGTGCACCGCATGGTGGAAATCGTCGTTCCACTGGGCGTCGTACAGGCCGGGTTCGGGGGACGGGGACAGGCGCGCAGGCTGGTTGCGTTCGTTCTCCAGCACCAGGTGGACCTGGCGACCCTCTGCCGCGGCCAGTGTGCGCACGCGCGCACTGAGCTCCTGCAGTATGTCGGGCCGGCTGTCGTCGGCAATGGCGTGCACGGCATCCAGGCGCAGGCCGTCCAGGCCGAACTCCTCGATCCAGTACAGCGCGTTGTGCACGAAGAACTCGCGCACCGTCGCGCTGCCCTCTTGGTCGAAGTTGATGGCCGCGCCCCAGGGGCTGGCGTGGTTGCTCGAAAAGAACTGGGGCGCATAGGCGTGCAGGTAGTTGCCGTCGGGTCCGAAATGGTTGTAGACCACATCGAGGAACACGCACAGTCCCAGGGCATGCGCCTCATCGATGAAGCGCTTGAGTTCCTCGGGGCTGCCGTAGGCGGCGTGCGGCGCAAACGGCAGCACGCCATCGTAGCCCCAGCCCCACTGCCCGCCAAAGCTGGCCAGCGGCATCAGCTCGATGGCCGTGAAGCCCAGGGCAGCCAGCTCGGGCAGCCTGCGGATGGCGCAGTCACAGGTGCCCGATGGTGTGAAGCTGCCCAGATGCAGCTCGTAGAACACCAGTTCGTTCCAGGGCCGACCTCGCCAGTCCGGCGTCTTCCAGGCATAGGCGCCCGGGTCGGTGAGCACGCTGGGCTCGTGCGGCCCCCAGGGATTGCTGCGCGAGGCGGGGTCGGGCACCGTGAGCTTGCCGTCGATGACCCAGCGGTACGGCGTTCCCGCTCCGGCGTCGGCCGCGCTCGCCTGCCACCAGCCGCTGTCGGAACGGGTCGCAGGCAGGGTGCGGGCGGCGGCCTTGGGGGCAGGCCGGTACCACAGGGAGGCTTCCTGTGCCAGGGGCGCCCACAATGAGAAGCGCGCGCCGCCGCCGGCCAGCAGCCGTGCGCCGAAGGGCATGGTGTGCGAGCGCATCAGGCGGCGGCCGCCGGTGGGGTGGCGGCGAATGGCGCAGTCAGTATCGCCATCGACCGTGGCAGCAGCGTGTGTTGCCCCCCGGCCTCCACGGTGGTCGCACCTGCTTCACCGCCCACGGCCACCACGTGCGCGTCGCGCGTGTCCACGCGCAGCGTCCAGGTCCTGCCGGCTTCCTGCGCGGGCAGGGTGAAAATCGCATCGGCATCGCTCGCATTGAACAGCAGCATCACCGACAGTTCGGACTCGGCCACGCCCTCCATGACCGCGGCCACGCAGCGCACGGCCGGGTCGTTCCATTCTTCTGCGGTCATGTCCATGCCCCAGACGCTGTGCCAGGCCACGGTGACGTGGTGCGCAAGTCCGGCTTCATCCACCGGCCACACGTGGGGGCGCACCACGGGCAGTGCCTGGCGCAGGGCCAGCAGCGCCTGCGTGTAGGCCTGCAGTTCGGCGTGTTCTTCGGCGCGCTGCCAGTCGTACCACGACAGGGCATTGTCCTGGCAGTAGCCGTTGTTGTTGCCTTGCTGGGTGCGCCCGAGCTCGTCGCCGCCCAGCAGCAGCGGCGTGCCGTGCGACATGAACAGGGTGGTCAGAAAGTTGCGCACCTGCCGAGCGCGCAGCGCCAGCACGCCGGCATCGTCGGTATCGCCTTCGGCGCCGCAGTTCCAGCTGCGGTTGTGCGGCTCGCCGTCCTGCCCGCCTTCGCCGTTGGCCTCGTTGTGCTTTTCGGTGTATGCCACCAGGTCTGCCAGGGTGAAACCGTCGTGCACCGTGACCATATTCACGCTGGCCGTGGGCCGGCGCCGGCGCGGTTGGTACATGTCGGCCGAGCCGCACAGGCAGGCCGCAAAGGCCTGCAGACTGCCGTCGGCATTGGCCCAGTAGTCGCGCACGGCATCGCGGTAGCGACCATTCCACTCCATCCAGCCCACTGGAAAGCCGCCCAGCTGGTAGCCGTAGGGCCCCAGGTCCCAGGGCTCGGCGATCAGCTTGGTGCGCGCGAGCACCGGGTCCTGCGCCAGCGCGGCAAAGAATGGTGCGCGCAGGGTGTAGGCGCCCGCGGCGTCGCGCCCGAGCGCCGAGGCCAGGTCGAAGCGAAAGCCGTCCACGTGCATCTCCTGCACCCAGTAGCGCAGGCTGTCCATCACCAGCTGCAGCGCGGGCGGGCTGCTGGTGTCCACGGTGTTGCCGGTACCGGTGTAGTCCATGCACATGCGCCGATCTTCAGCCAGCCGGTAGTAGGCGGCGTGGTCTATGCCCTTGAGGCTGAGCGTAGGCCCCAGGTGGTTGCCTTCGCCCGTGTGGTTGTAGACCACATCCAGGATCACCTCCAGCCCCGCCGCGTGCAGCGCCTTGACCATGGCTTTGAACTCATCCACGCCTCCGTCATGGCCAGCACGCGCCGCGTAGCGCGGCTCCGGGGCGAAGAAGGCCACGGTGTTGTAGCCCCAGTAGTTGGCCAGCTGCATCTCCACCAGCCTGTGGTCGTCGATGAAGGCCTGCACGGGCAGCAGCTCGATGCTGGTCACGCCCAGTTGCTTGAAGTGGGCGATGGCGGCCGGCGAGGCCAGGCCGGCATAGGTACCGCGCTGGTGCTCCGGGATCCCAGGGTGGGTCTGCGTGAAGCCCTTGGCATGCACCTCGTAGAACACCGTGTCACGCGCCGGGATGCGGGGCGGCGCATCGTCGCCCCAATCGAAGCGCGAGCGCACCACGCGCGCCTTCACCGCCGTGCGGCCGTTGTCGCGGGTGCCGGGCACCAAGTCCTGCTCGGGCTGGTCCAGTTCGTAGCCGAACTGGTCGGGCGCCCCACGCACCGGCCGATCCAGCGCCCTGGCATAGGGGTCCAGCAGCAGCTTGGCACTGTTGCAGCGCAGCCCCTGTTCGGGTTCGTAGGGGCCGTGCACGCGCAGGCCGTACTTCTGGCCGGCTTTCACGCCGACCACATGGCCATGCCAGACATTGTCGGTCAGGCAGGGCAGGGCGATACGGTCGAGTTCGCGGTCGTTCTCCGAGTACAGGCACACCTCCACCCGCGTGGCCACGGACGAATACACCGCGAAGTTCACGCCGAGCTTGTCCACCGTAGCCCCCAGGGGCCAAGGGCGGCCGTTGCCGACCTGCTTCATGGGCCTTGTCTGTGCGCGCGGGCGGGTGAGGGCGGGCAGGGGGCCTGCGGAATGGACGGCCGGCTTCATGCGGCGGCGCGGAAGTCATCCACCGCCAGCGCCACCGGCGGGCGCACCCGGTCCACCTTGAGGCTGCTGCTCACCACGCTGCCGCGCGCGGGAAAAAACTGGCGTGGCACCACCACGATGCCGCTTTCCGTCACATGGAAGCGCTTGCGGTCCTGCTCCAGGTCGAAGCCGATGCGCTCGCCCGGCGGGATGTCATTGTCCTGGTCGATGATGGCGCGGCGGATGTGCGCACCCTGGCCGATGCGCGAGCGCTCCATCACGATGCAGTGCTCCAGCCGGGCCTCGCGCTCCACCATCACGGAGCGGCGCAGCATGGCGTGGTCGAGGGCGGCACCGTCGACGATGCTGCCCGAGCCCACCACCGAGCGGTGGATCAGCCCATTCTCGATCTGGGCCGACTCGGCCTGGTCGGGGCTGGCATAGATCGGCCACTCGCGGTTGGTCATGCGAAAGCGCGGCGTGGCGCCCAGCGTGTCGAAGTGCGCGTCGAAATACGCGTCGATGGTACCCACGTCGCGCCAGTAGGCGTGCTCTTCGTAGGGCGCCGTGCCAGGGATCTCGTTGGCCGTGAAATCGTAGGCCATCAGGCGGTGCGATTGCAGCATGGTGGGCAGGATGTCGCGGCCGAAGTCGCTGTGGCCTGTGGCGTGGGCCTTTTTCAGGGCTTCCAGCAGCACGTCGGCGTTGAACAGGTAGTTGCCCATGGACGCCAGGGCGTGGGTGCTGCTCCCCGGCATGGGATTGGGTATCGCCTTGGGCTTTTCCACGAAGTTGGCGATGCGGTGCTGGGCGTCCACCTCCACGATGCCGAACTGGTTGCATTGCTGCAAGGGCACAGGCAGGGTGGCCACACTCACATGGGCTTGGCTGGCACGGTGGAAGTCCACCATCTGTCGCACGTCCATGCGGTAGATGTGGTCGGCGCCGAACACGGCCACGATGTCGGGCTGGAAGGACTCGATCAGGTGGATGTTCTGGTACACCGAGTCGGCTGTGCCCTGGAACCACTCGGGGCCGTTGCGCATCTGCGGCGGCACCACGGTCACGAAGTGCTGGGGGATGAAGCGCGTCATCGTCCATGAACTGCGGATGTGCTCGATCAGCGACTGCGACTTGTATTGCACCAGCAGGTAGATGGAATAGATCTCCGAGTTGACCAGGTTGGACAGCACGAAATCCACGATGCGGTGCTTGCCGTTGAACGGGACGGCGGGTTTGCAGCGTTCGGCTGTCAGGGGGTGCAGGCGCGAGCCTTCACCTCCGGCCATCACGATCGCCAATACGTTTGCAGTGCGTGACATAGCAGTAGCTCCAGAGGATCAGGCCCGGGATGGGCGGTTGGAAAGCAGAAGGGTGGAAAGGGGCGGCACCGTGAGGTGCAGGTGGGCCGGTTGGCCGTCCAGCGGGGCGGGCGTGGCATCCACGCCGCCGAGGTTGCCCATGCCGCTGCCGCCATAGGCTTCGGCATCGCTGTTGAGCAGTTCGAACCAGTGGCCGGCGGCGGGCACACCCACGCGCAGTGCCGCAATCGGCTGCGGTGTGAGGTTGTGCACGGCCAGCACGAAGTCGTCGCCCGCGCGGCGGATGAAGGCTAGCACCGTGGTCTGGTGCGGCTCCACCGGCATCCAGGCGAAGCCCTCGGCATCAAAATCGTGCACGTGCAGCTCCGGGCGTTCGCGGTAGGTGCGGTTCAGGTCGGTCACCCAACGCGCCATGCCGCTGTGCCGCGCCTTGGCCCACAGGTGCCAGTCCAGCGTGCGCTCGTGGTGCCATTCCTCGACCTGGGCGAACTCGCCGCCCATGAACAAGAGCTTCTTGCCCGGGTGCGACCACATCATTCCGTACAGGGTGCGCAGGCCGGCAAAGCGCTGCCAGGCATCGCCCGGCTGGCGCGATAGCAGGCTGCGCTTGCCATAGACCACCTCGTCGTGCGAGAGCGCCAGCACGAAGTTCTCGTGGAAGGCGTAGACCATGGAGAAGCGGAGGTCGCCCTCGTGCCATTGGCGGTGCACGTGGTCACGCCGCATGTAGCGCAGCGCGTCGTTCATCCAGCCCATGTTCCACTTCATGCCGAAGCCCAGGCCGTTCGCATGCACCGGGCGCGACACCCCAGCCCAGGCCGTGGACTCCTCGGCGATCACATGCACGTCCGGGAACTCGGCATACACGGCGCAGTTGAGGTCCTGCAGAAAGCGCACGGCCTCCCAGTTCTGGTGCCCGCCATCGGGGTTGGGCACCCATTCGCCCGGCTTGCGCGCGAAGTCCAGGTAGAGCATGGACGACACCGCATCCACGCGGATACCGTCGAAGTGGTACTTGCCCAACCAGAACAGCGCATTGCTGATGAGGAAATCACGCACCTCATAGCGGCCGTAGTTGAAGATCAGGCTGTTCCACTCAGGGTGGAAGCCCTTGCGCAGGTCTTCGTGCTCGTAAAGCGCTGTGCCGTCGAAGCGCGCCAGGCCATGTGCATCCGCGGGAAAATGCGAGGCCACCCAGTCCAGCAGCACGCCGATGCCGTGCTGGTGCAGCGTGTCCACCAGGGCCATCAGGTCTTGCGGGTTGCCGTAGCGGGCCGTGGGGGCAAAGTAGCCGGTGCTCTGGTAGCCCCAGGAACCGTAGAACGGGTGCTCGGCCACCGGCATCAGCTCCACATGGGTGAAACCCAGCGCATTGCAGTGCGCGGCCAAGCGCTGGGCGATGTCGCGGTAGTTCAGCACGCGGCCGTCTTCCTGGCGCTGCCAGGAACCCAGGTGCACCTCGTAGATGGACATGGGCGCCGCCAGCGCCTGGCGCTCGCCACGCTCCGCCATCCAGGCACGGTCGTTCCATTCGTAGTCGAGCTTCCAGATCTGCGAAGCCGTGCCCGGCGGGGGTTCCTGCCGAGTGGCGTAGGGGTCGGCCTTTTCAATCCAGTGGCCCTCGGCGTCTTCGATCCTGTACTTGTACAGGTCGCCATGGCCAGCACGTTCTACCGTGGTAGTCCAGCGCCCCGATCCATCGTCCATGTTCAGCATGGCACGGGGCGTCCAGTCGCTGAAACTACCGATGACCTGCACCTGCCGGGCGTTGGGCGCCCACACGGTGAAGCTGGTGCCAGAAGGGACGATGTGCGCCCCAAGCACTTCGTGTTGCGCGAAGTGAGACGAGGCCGCCGCCGCAGAGGCTACAAGGGATATTGAGTGCGCGGCGGCGTTCATGGCGAGAGAGTGTTGGCCTCCATGTTGTGCTGCACTGCAATATGGATTTGCAAGACCGCCAGCACTGTTTCGGTAGGCGTTCGCCTACAGGGTGTGTCTCACAGGGCGTGCACCCACTGATGATCGCCCTCGTACGCCATCGAGATCACGATGTGTATCCATTGCCTGCAGCTGTCGTGGAACCTGAGCAATCCAGCCACGGTGCGACTTGGCGACTTGGCAAGTGGCCGTGACCGTTGTGTACTCTGGTGTCCACCACCTCGACGAGGGTCCATGCGCCGACACAGAAGGCCTGGAAACAGTCGCAGCGACGCCTCCCAGCATTTGAGAGGGGAGTGCCACGAGGGGCAGCGGACAGGCTCCTGGAGCCGCCAAGGTCCAGCTCAGCGGTGATAAGTTCAGTAGACGGTGAAGGCGGCTCCACTCCGTCAGCGGGCAGCCACTCAGAGAAGGGGGGGAGCGCCAGGCCATCCGGGACATACCACTGCCGCTCGCTGGATCCCAACAGCCCCCCAGCGCCTTGACCCGGTCTTTGTCGCGAAACGATGAGTGAGATAGGTGCCGCTCATGGGCCCGCCTCGGGTAGGTCGGGCACCCAAGGAACACCTCGGCGCCACGATTGCACGTCAAGAAACTCACGCTCGCAGCCAATGCAGCGTAGGCGACTCGTGGGGCGCATTACGCCGCTTTCGTCGCGCGCGATCACCTTGCGGTAGCTGGTTGCGCCGCAGACGCCGCAGAAGTTTCTGGGTGAGGGGGAAACCGAATCCATGCCTGTAGTGTCACCGCCTGTCGTCCACCACGTTGAACTCGAACCGGAAATTGACCGCAGCTGTGTCTGGCAGCGTCAACACCAGGCGGGTTTCCTGGGGATGAAAGATCGTCTCGCCGTCGCTCTGCACCGCGCCATAGTTCACGGTGAGGGTATCGACCTTGGTGGTCGCGGTTTTGCGGGTTGCTTCCCAGCCGAACTTGCCGGGGCGCAGCTTCTGGCGCTGCAGCCAGGCCCAGATCTCAACGAGTTCGGCTTCGACTTCGGATTGCTGGGCGCGGCTGGTTTGGGCTAGGCCGGTGAACTCGTACTGCTGGTCGCGCAGGACCCATTTGAATTGGAAGTGCTTCATCGGTGGGCGGTCGGGATGGAAGATTGTCCCAAATCCGCCAGCTAGGCAGGCCCACAAAAGAAAAAATGGCCCGAAGGCCCTTCTCCGGATCACCCCATAGGAAGATCCATGCGAGGTTCTGTTGCCCCTGCTGGTATGCAGGACCTGATGGACAGGCAGCTGGTCCGTCTACTCACTCGCTTTCGAACCGTCTTCCCTCAATTGTAGCGATTGAATCGATGGCCTCCGAAATCAGGGGCGGAGCCTTGCCAGCTAAGGGTCCTCTGCAAAACCTCATTTTCCGAAATCCAAGCCCAACGAAATCAACGTCTAACAAGGCCTTTTTCCGGAATTTCAGGGGTTTTGCAGACCCTCCCTAACAAGCCACTTTCTATCGCGGAACGTATGGTGTATCTTTGGGTTACGAGAGGGCGTCAAACTCCAGCAAGTGGAGCGGGCGTTTGCATTATTTTTCCACCATTCGAGTCAATGAAAAAAGTAATTTGCACAATGATCCTGGCAGCTTCCTTTGGCTCGTCTATTGCAGCAGACATCTGGATGAGTAGAAAATCCCCCGAATTGGCGGGAACCATGGTTATCGACGGAACCATAGAGAATGGAGACTACGGCAAGTTGCTCTATGCGTTGGTTATGGATGCCAACAGCAACGATGGGAAGTGGATCAGGGAGGGACGCAGCATAACCATCACTTCGCCAGGCGGATCCATTGAGGAGGCAACCAAAATTGCCAACCTCATTCGGGAGGCCTACTTCAAGGTAACAGTTATAAAAGACTGCCATAGCGCATGCTTCTTAATTTATGCCGCTGGCGTCACCCGATTAACCCTGGGACAGGTCGGTCTTCACAACCCATACTATGCAAAGGAGTATGCACAATCCAAGTCTGCAGCTGAGTTGGAGCGAGCCATGACCACGGATGCTGGGAGGGTGAAGCAGACCTTGGCGGGCTTTGGCGTGAATCAATATCTCATCGAAAAAATGATGTCGCGGACCTCGAAAGAACTGTACATGCTTAATCAGCAGGATATTGAGGCGATTGGGGTACATTCATCGCCATGGTCTCAAACCCGAGTTTCAAAGTGTGATGCCGATCCAGCGTATGAGAAAAAGTATTATTATTTTGAATCCGCGAAGGTCAGCGATGAAGATCTCGCATCATTGCGGCGCTATATGAAGATGATGGAGCGATGCGAGGGCGAACTGGTGTGGAAGGCTTCCGGCCTCAGCGTGCTCAGAGCATATGAGCAGCACTACAACCCTCCCGGCAAGCAAAAGACCAAATAAGCGCCTTAGAACCCTCCGTCAAAGGCTAGCGGCCATATTGAAATTGGGGAGGCCACTCGCTATCGGGCAAGATCATTCAGCTTTGCGCGCAACAGCGAGGAAGAGCCCTCCGTCAACCCTTGCTTCCCGTCTACGAGGAACAGGTTCGCACAGAACGGCGTGAACAGCCAGGGACGGTCGTCGACTGCCAACCAGCGGGTCCATGCGGGCCGATTGGCCTTTAGCCAGGCCACACACTCAGCCTCCCTCTCATAGAGGGCAAGCCTACTGGGAACGTCTGACAGCTGTGAGAATCGAGCCGTGGTCCCGACTATGCGGGTTGCAACTGATGCGGACAGCAGGGCCATGATCTCATCTGGCGGCCGAAGAGTTCGCCAAGTACTGCTCACCACAATTTCTACGTCCATCCCTTCAAGGGCGGATACGAGATATGGCTCGCATACAAAGTGCTTTGACTCTCTACAGAATTCGGGGTGCAGCACCCCGTCGAAATCAAGGAATAGGACCAACATCTAGATGTCTGGCATGCGGCTCGCCAAGGAGCCACTATTTGAACTGTCTGGAGCTGGAGCGATGCCCGGCCATCGCCAACTCCACATGGTGGCTACGTTCCTGCCAGTGCATCTCCGGCGGCCGAGTGACCTTGATCCGCAGCTTGAAGGGAGACAGGTGCAGGTCCAAGCTCACGAGCCGTTTCATGGAGGCTCCGTTGGAGGCGTAGCGAGGACTCATGGCCAACTGCGGCGAGGCCTCTTTCGCATCCTGACCAGCGGAGCGAAGCCAGCGCGTTGAATGCGGCCTGAAACGAATCTCCCTTTCATCAGTCTCCCTGGTTCAGTCGTGATCACAAACTCTCGTGCCCCGTGCTCATCACTGCGACTTCGGGCAAGCGAGAAGTACACGCGGGCCCCCACCTTCCACCCCGTCCAAGACGGCAAAGGGATGCGGTTGCGACTGTCGATTTGCACCCTGCGCTCGGGCTCGGATCGCTTCCTGACGGATTGAGGGTTCAGAGGCATAGCATTCCCCGCGGCGCATCACAGCCCACGTTCGCAGAAAGGGCACCCTCTGTGGGGGGCAACCCGTCGCGATGCAGGTGGCCGTGGTAGCTCAAGCGCGACCGAAACGGAGGGGCTATGTTCGCAGGGTTGTCGCTCGCAAACTTGGCGTCAGGCCTGGCTACATCCCTCTCTGCAGTCGGCATTGGCTGAAGTAGGGTCTGGGCGTTGCTGAAATCCATAGTGCGTATCGAGGAAGTGAAACTACTGCGAAGGAGGCAGCAAGCTGGCGCCATGGTCTGGCCAGGCGCCGCCAGACACTGCCTGCCAGACGACATCGCTCACATCGGCTGAGATCGTCCCCATGGAACGCTTGCCGTGAAGCTCCATCAACATCCCCAGGTCCTCGTCCTCTTCGGGCGGCATCGCAAGGTGATAGCAGCGCCTTGATTCCGTCTTGACCCTTGCTCGCGCGAGATCGATCGCTGCCAATGGCGAAGTGACCCGGAGTGTCAAAGGACCCAGCATCGCGACGATATGCAGCGTGCCGGTTCTACGTTGAAGGATTCGCCAATGGTTCAGTTGGACCTCGGGCTGCACTTCAACATCCGGGGCGGGACGCTCGTTGAGAAATTGGATCTGCACGATGCAAGACCTTGTTTTGATCAGATGGGCGAACAGGCTGAGGCACCCGTTTCGTTGGGTTTGCTGCGGCGGGATGCAGATGTGAGTCTTGTATGGATCGGGGATCAGTTCAAGGCTGAACAGGCGCGGGTTCGAAGGCTCTGCGGCCTTCATTCAAAGTGGAATGCATCAGATTTCCACCAAAATGCGACTAGTTAGACGTGGTCTTTTTAGTCCCTATCGGCGGAAATCGAGTGAATGCCAACTCGAAAGTCAGATCCGCCAAAAGCTGCCGTCGGTCGCGCGCTCAGGGAGTTGCGTACCACACGTGGCTTCACGCAGGAGGATCTGATACCGGCGATCAGCCGACGGCATATTGGGCGTCTAGAGCAAGGCGAACAGCTTCCCAGCATTGGTATGGTGGAACACCTCGCTGAAGGCCTGCAGGTCCATCCAATGACTCTCTTGGCGGTTGCATATGCACGCCGATTCGATGCAGCATCGGTTGAAAAAGTGCTGAAGTCCGTGAGAGCCGACCTCTCTACGCTGCTGCCCGAGGACGCGTCCTAGACTTCTTTGCCCGCTGTGGGTGGCTTGCTTCGTCCATGATGGCTTCGATGCCTGTCAACATAGTCAGCGACTCTTCGTCGTTCGGACGATTGAGCAGCCGGTTCACTATCTCTCTGTCTGCAGCCACGCTCAAGACCATCATCACGTCGCGCAGCTGCTGCATGCTGCCTTCAAAAAGCTCGCCATTTGCTGGGGGCGAGGGATGGCTCTTTGCCATCAGCAGCAATGCCATGGCAATCGCAGCATTAGGTGTGCCATCAGGCCCTTGGGTGCCTTCACCCCACAACATGGCCCGAAGCTGATCGGAAACGCAGACCAACTGGCTGTCGCTGAGGCTCTTCGGAAGGATTGCGCTCCAGCCACCGGCGTCAAGAATTCCTGCGAGGTCCATCTCACTGAAATGGCCAATCTGTTCTCTGTCTAACTGCAACATGCTCGTCAAATATTTGTGGGACTAGTTGGTCCCATTTGGGACTGAGCGTGCGAAGATAGCTGAACTTTCTACGCGCAAATGCCGTTTGAAACCGGTCATGTGCAAATGGAAAGTTCCCGGTTGCCTTGCAGTGACGTGTGCGCAACCAACGCGTTGTCTTGAACCTTCTCAGCCACCCGCCCTTGACGAGTCGATTGGATCTTTCCCGCTTGGTTGAACTCGACAGCCAGCTTCGCGAACTGGCGAAGCAGCAAGGCGCAGGCACGCCCAGGAGCGGCTGGGTGAAGACTGTGCGCCTGGCGCTGGGCATGAACTCTGAGACCTTGGGCCGTCGCATCGGCATCTCTCAGCAGGGGGTCAGGAGACTGGAGCAGTCGGAAGCCGAGGGCTCGATTTCCCTCAACACGCTGGCCAAGATTGCAGATGGGTTGAACTGCGACGTGCGATATGTGCTGGTCCCCAGGATCAGTTTGGTTGATCAAGTGATGGGGCGAGCGATGGAACACTCCAATGGCTCTGTGCCGATGGGGCCGGGCAGCACACCGACGAACATTGACGGCCAATCGCTGGTTGTGCTCGCGTCGCTTCTCTCGCGTATTGACAAGCGGGCTTTTTGGTAGCCGGCGTTGCAGACCCGAGAGGCCCAGTAACAAGCCTGCGCGACAAGGCAAAATCCGGCCCGCGGGTTGTTGTGCAAGTGGCTTGAACGCCTATAGTGGCTGCAGGCGGCTTTGTTTTCGTTGAGATGCGGCTAACACCAGGCCCGAAAGGAGGAGTGGTGGGTGAATTGTCCGCAGGCTGCCTACCCTGAAACCACGGTTCGGAGCTGTACTGCAGCGATCAAGCACCTCGACTAAAACTGGAAAGGCCTGCTGTCGGCCACCAGCGATACTGTTGCCCGCTACCTCGTGGCCTACGCGAGCACGCACAAGGTCAGCACTTTGAGGTAACGGCTATCGGCCCTGGCGCGCTGGCATGCAGAACAGGGTTATGCGGACCCGGCCATGACACGCTTGGTCAGCAGGGGTGGGGAATGCAGCCAACTAGCCATTCCCGGGATTTTTGCCCCAGTCATGAAGCATCTCGAGTGGACTAAAGAAACAAGCGCCCCCGTTCCATGTGTAGCGCCTCCCCGGGAACATCTATGCTCAAGTGCTAGAGACCAAGTCCGTGTCATAGCTTGGCGAGGTCGTAAGCGATTTCCACACATTGCTGTGCAGTTTCATCCATCAAGTTAAGGACCGGCTGCGTGTACTGCTATGCGCGGCCCACGCACAGTTATCTCAACCTGTCGCCGGGGCTCGATTTCGAAACGCAGATCATCGCCAAGCACAACATCGCCCAACTGCTGCGGGGCGAATTGGGCCGGCCCAGCCATGTGCCGCAGCTGATCAACATCGGCTCGGCCACCGACTGTTATCAGCCCGTGGAGCGCGAATTGAAACTCACGCGCGGCCTGATCGAGGTGATGCGTGACATGCGCCACCCCTTCTCCATCATCACCAAGTCCGCGGGGGTGGAGCGCGACCTGGACCTGCTGGCACCGCTGGCCGCACAGCGGCTCACCGCCGTCTACGTCACCATCACCACGCTCGACCCCACCCTGGCCCGCCGCATGGAGCCGCGCGCCGCAGCCCCCCACCGGCGCCTGCGCACCATCCGCACCCTGGCCGAGGCAGGCATCCCCGTGGGCGTGAGCGTGGCGCCGCAGATCCCCTTCATCACCGAAGACATGGAACAGGTGCTGCACGCCGCGCACGAGGCTGGCGCGAGGAGTGCCTTCTACACGGTGCTGCGCTTGCCGTGGGAGCTCAATGCGCTGTTCCGCGAGTGGCTGGAGCTGCACTATCCCCAACGCGCGGCCCGTGTGCTGGCGCGCGTGCAGGACTTGCACAACCTCGACCCTGCGCAGCGGGCTGCGGGCAAGGTCTATGGCAGCGACTTCGCCACGCGCATGAAGGGCTCGGGGTTGTGGGCTGATCTGCTGCGGCAGCGGTTTGCGGCGACCTGCCGGAGGTTGGGGCTCAATCGGCAGCGGACGGAGTTGGATTTGACGCAGTACCGGGCTGCGTATGCCCGGAATCAGGGGTGCTTGTTTTAGATTTTTTTGGCTGTTGTGGCTACTGTTCTTTTTTTGAGGGCGGAGGCCGGGATGTGCGCCCGGCGGCGCACCTACTTTCTTTTTGCGCAAAAAGAAAGTAGGCAAAGAAACAGCGCCCCGCAGTCTGCGTCCCTTCGCTTCGCTGCGGGCAACCTGCGGTGCTCGGAGCTGGGGTGGGCGTCGATGAACTCGCTTCGTTCTTCGAACTCCGCTCAAACAGCATCGACGAGCTAGACGACGAAGCGTGTGTGTCCTTCGGCACACACGCCCACCCCAGCCCCTGCGCTTCTCGGCGCAGCCAGAAGGGGTGGGGAGCGGGCTCCACGCGGCTGCTGCTATGGCAGCTGCGCCGGGTGTCGGTTACGCGCTGCGCGCTGCCGACGCAACTGGCACGGCGGCCCAGTCCAGGCCAAGCGCAGCGAGGCAGATCGGGCCGAGCGAAGCAATGGCCCGTGTTGGTATCCACCCCCTTCTGACCGTGCCGAGAAGCGCAGGGCCTGGGGTGAGCGCGTGCCGAAGGACACGCGCCTCGTTGTCAAGCTTGCCGCAGCTGTTTGAGCGGAGTTCGAAGAACGCAGCGAGTTCTGCGGCACACCCCAGGACCGAGCATCGCAGGCTGCCCCCTCGTACGAAGTGCGAGGGGGACACGGGCAGCGGGGACGCCTTCTCTTTGGTGACTTTCTCTTGGCGGGCCAAGAGAAAGTTACTGCGCCGCCGGGCGCACATCCCGGCTCCCGCCCTTGGCAGAGGCATGCGGCATGCTTCCCAACTTCAGAACTGATGGCTCTCTACATCGGTGTCAGCCAGCCCGTGCCGCGCAACCATCAGGACTTGCGCGGCGCCGCCACCGGCCCATCTGCCTTCGCCTGCGCCGCCCCCGCATCCCTGCACGGCGTGAACACATCCTGCTCCGGCTGGTAAGCCCCCGTCTGCACATCCATCAGCCCCAGCACCGAGTGGAAGTAGTAGTCATGCGTGATGCGCCGCTCGCGCAGGTCCTTCTGCAGGCAGCCCGTGCTCGCCCCCACACGCGCCTGCATCGCGGGCGACAGCCAGGTGATCCAGGGCACGTGCTTTTGCACATCGGACGCAATCGAATAGGGCAGGCCGTGCAGGTAAATGTTGTTCTCCCCCAGCGACTCGCCGTGGTCGGCCACGTACACCATCGCCGTCTGGGCGCTCGCGTTCTGCGTGCCCAGCCACTGGATCACGCCGTCCAGAAAACGGTCGGTCTCCACGATGCTGTTGTCATACGCGTTCACCACCTGCTGGCGGCTGCACTCCTGCAGCGCGGTGGATGTGCACTCGGGTCCAAACTTCTTGGCATCCGGGGCCGAGCGCTTGTAGTACGCCGGCCCATGGCTGCCCAGCTGGTGCATCACCACCACCGTGCCGCGCTGGCGTTGCTCGGCGGGCAGGGCGGCGATGCGCGCGTCCAGGTCCTTGAGCATGATGCGGTCCAGGCATTCGCCCTTGTGGGCGCACAGCGCAGGGTCTTTCAGGTTGGCGGTGTTGGTATCGCCCAGGCGGTCGCACACGCCCTTGCAGCCCGATTGGTTGTCCAGCCACAGCACGGCCAGGCCGGCGTGGTGCAGCACATCGACCAGGCTCTCGAAGTTGGCCGACCGGCCCTCGTAGCCGCTCTTGCCCAGGTGCGAGAACATGCACGGCACCGATGCCGCCGTGCTCGTGCCGCACGACCAGGCGTTGCCCGCGCTCACCAGCTCCTTGGCGCGGGCCGACAGCAGCGGCGTGGTGTCGCGCGCATAGCCGTTGAGCCCGAAGTTGCCGCTGCGCCCCGTCTCACCCAGCACCAGCACCAAGAGCGGCGGCTTGGCCTGGCCCGCATAGCTGGCGCCCAGGTGGGCGTCGCGGCCCACGGGCACCAGGGTGCGCTGGTCCATGCGCAAAGGCTTGGTGGCCACGTTGCCCAGCGCGTACACGCTGTTGAGCGGGTTGATCAGATAGCGCAGCTTGGTGTGGTTGCGCATGGTGGACGAGAAATCCTGGAACACCGCCAGCAGGCTGCCCACGATGACCGCGATGGCCGCCAGCAGCAGCAGCCCGTTGTGCACCGCCTGGCGCAGCGGTGGCAGGCGCCGCACCGGCGTGCGCAGCAGCCACAGCAGGGGTGGCGCGGCCAGCGCCGCCACGGTGGCCAGCATGCGCAGGCTCAGCAGGTCGCCGGCCTCGTGCACATCGGTCTGCACCACGTTGGTCAGCATGCTGGCATCGATGGCAATGCCATAGGCCAGCATGAAATACGCGCCAAATGCCGCCATCAGCACCAGCAGCACGGCCGCGGGCTTGAGCGTCCAGCGCCAGGCCAGCAGGGCCAGCAGCCCCCCATTGCCTGCGGTGACGATGGCCCCGAACGCCAGCGCAAAGCCCCAGCCGCGCAGGCTGCCCTGGCCGGGCAGGGCTGCCACCTCGCGCCACAGCGGCACATTGCACACCGTGGCCAGCCACAGGCTCACGAGCAGCACCACCCAGGCCGGGTGCAGCGCCTGGGGCGGCGCCGTGGGGCGGGTGGCGTGCGGGGCGGACGAAGAAGAGGAGGAAGAGGGCGGCAGCAGGGGCCGCAGTTGCGGCAGGGTCAGGCGCATGGAGGGCAGTCTCCAGGCCTGGCACTTACGGGCGCATTACCGCCAGATCTTTGCTGGTTTTGCTGCTGCTGCTGCAGTAGTGCCGCCCCTGCGGCGTGGGAGCCGGAGGAGGCGGAAAACGGGGTGGGCCGGACGAGGAGCTGGGGCATGGGCGGCAGTCTCCCGCCCCAGACTTAACTGCACATTAACGCCGTCTTAGCGCCCCCTTAGCGTCCACTCAGCGTCCCCTTGGCGTTTTCTTGCCCCCGTGCCATCAGCCCCCTGGCGCGTCGTCCACCTGCAGCGCCGCCCGCACCACCAGGGCGCGCAGCCAGCGGGCCGCAGGGTCGTTTTCCGAGCGGCGGCCATAGACCATGTCGATGCCGAAGGCCGTGTCCTGCAGCTCGGGCGGCAGGGCACGGATGGCCGTGCCCGGGGGCGCCATGAGGCGTGCCACCCGCGCGGCCAGGGTGGCCAGCAGGTCGGTGCCGCGCACCGCAAAGGGCAATGCCGCAATGTGCGCAAAGGTGGCCAGCACCTGCCGCTCGCGGCCCAGGCGCGCCAGGTGCACGTCGATCACGCCGCGGCTCGATCCGTTGTCGCTGGGCACGAACAGCGCGTGCGGGCGCGCCAGGTAGGTCTCCAGGTCCAGGGCCTCGTCGCGCGCCGGGCCCAGCCGCTCGCGGTCGCCGATGCAGACAAAGTGCTCCTCGTACAGCCGCTGCTGCAGCATGCGCTTGGGCGGGTCGAGCAGGCCGCCAATCGCCAGGTCGATGGCCGACTGGTCGAGCTGCTCGTACACCGTCTCGCGGTTCAGCCGCGCCACGCGCAGCGCCATGCCCGGTGCCTCGCGCCGCAGCAGGGCCACCACATGCGGCACCAGCACCATGTCGGCATAGTCGCTGGTGGCGATGGTGAGGCGCCGGCCCTGGGCGGCCAGCGGGTCGAAGTCGAGGCCCTGCGCCAGCGCGCGCCGCAGCTGCTCCAGCGCCAGCGCAATGCCCGGTATCAGCGCCTGCGCGCGCTCGGTGGGCAGCATGCCGTCGGCCGTGCGCACGAACAGCTCGTCCTGGAACACATGGCGCAGCCGGCCCAGCGCGTTGCTGACCGAGGGCTGGGCCCGGTTCAGCCGCTGGCCGGCCAGGGTCACGCTGCCGGTCTCGTACAGCGTCTCGAAGGTGAGCAGCAGGTTCAGGTCCATCGCGGCGAGGTTCATGCTGCCAATCTACCCCATGTGCCGTGCCGCGCCCTCCATTCATGCCGTGGATACGACGCATACCGGAAATCCATTTCCCTGCGCGCGGCCCGCATCCTAGGATGGCCGCCTGTCCGACTTCGAGTTCACCATGGCCCGCAGCATCCTCGTCACCGGCATCGAGCCCTTCGATGGCGAAACCATCAACCCCTCGTGGGAGGCCGTGCGCGTGCTCGACGGCGAAACCATCGCCGGCCACCGCCTGGTGGCCCACCAGCTGCCCTGCGTGATCGCCGAAGTGGGCCCGGCCCTGGTGGCCGCCATCGAAGAGCTCGACCCCGTGCTGGTGCTCTGCCTGGGCCAGGCCGGCGGGCGTGCCGACATCACGGTGGAGCGCGTGGCCATCAACATCGTGGATGCGCGCATCCCCGACAACGCCGGCCGCCAGCCCGTGGACGAGCCCGTGGTACCCGGCGGCCCGGCCGCGTACTTCTCCACCCTGCCCATCAAGGCGCTGGTGGCCGCACTGCGCGAAGCGGGCATCCCTGCCTCGGTGTCGCAAACGGCGGGCACCTACAACTGCAATGCCATCTTCTATGCGCTGGCACACCACATCGCCACGCGCCGGCCGGCCCTGCGCGGCGGTTTCATCCATGTGCCCTATCTGCCCAGCATGGCCACGCGCCACCCGGGTGCGCCCAGCCTGGCCCGCGAGACGCTGACCGAGGCGGTGCGCATCATGGCTGCCACCTCGCTCGCGGTGGCCAGTGACATCCGCACTGCCGGCGGCGCCGAACACTGACGGGTCAGGAGACCGTCAGCCCCCTGCCAGTTGCTTTGCGTGGTGCGCCAGGTGGTCCGCCATGAAGCTCTGGATGAAGTAGTAGCCGTGGTCATACCCCTCGTGACGGCGCAAGGTGAGCGGCTGGCCGATGGCTTGGCAGGCCTCTTCGAACAGGCGGGGGTGCAACTGCGTGGGCAAGAACTTGTCGGCCAGCCCCTGGTCGATCAGGATGCCGCCGGGGTAGGGCGCCACCGGCTGGTGCTGCATGAGCACCGTGGCATCGTGCTCGATCCAGGCCGTGCGGTCCGCACCCAGGTAGCCGGTGAAGGCCTTCTCGCCCCAGGGGCACTGCGTGGGCGCGCAGATCGGCGCAAAGGCCGACAGGCTCTTGAACCGCCCCGGGTGGCGCAGTGCCAGCGTCAGCGCGCCATGCCCGCCCATGGAGTGGCCGAAGATGCCCAGGCGCTCGCCATCCACCGGCAACTGCGCCAGCACCTGCGGCAGCAGCTCCTTCATCAGATAGCTTTCCATGCGCCAATGGCGCGCCCAGGGCTCGGCCGTGGCGTCCAGGTAAAAGCCCGCGCCCACGCCAAAGTCCCAGCTGTCGGCCTCGCCCGGTGCGTTGGCGCCGCGCGGGCTGGTGTCGGGCGCGATCAGCGCCAGCCCCAGCTCGGCCGCCAGGCGCTGGGCCCCGGCCTTGACCATGAAGGTCTCTTCCGTGCAGGTCAGCCCCGCCAGGTACAGCAGGGCCGGCACGGGCCCTTGCTGCGCCGCTGGCGGCAGGTAGACCGAGAGCTTCATCGGCAGCCCGATCTCGGCAGATGCGTGCTGGTAGAAGCGCTGCACGCCGCCAAAGCAGGCGTGCTCGCTGAGCAGTTCAAACGAGGTGGTCATCGCTCGCCAAGCCTCAGGCTGCGTATTTCACGACGGACCGGATCGACTTGCCCTCGTGCATCAGGTCGAACGCTTCATTGATGTCCTTGAGGCCCATGGTGTGCGTCACGAATGGCTCCAGCTGGATCTTGCCGGCCATGGCGTCTTCCACCATGCCGGGCAGCTCGCTGCGGCCCTTCACGCCGCCAAAGGCCGTGCCCAGCCACTTGCGGCCCGTGACCAGCTGGAAGGGGCGGGTGGAGATTTCCTGCCCTGCGCCGGCCACACCGATGATGACCGACTGGCCCCAGCCGCGGTGCGCGCATTCCAGCGCCGCACGCATCACGTTCACGTTGCCGATGCACTCGAAACTGTGGTCCACGCCCCAGGTCGTCATCTCCACGATCACCTGCTGGATCGGCTTGTCATGGTCCTTTGGGTTGATGCAGTCCGTCGCGCCGAACACCTTGGCCAGGTCGAACTTGCTGGGGTTGGTGTCGATCGCGATGATGCGCCCCGCCTTGGCCAGCTTGGCGCCCTGGATCACCGCCAGGCCAATGCCGCCCAGGCCGAACACTGCCACCGTGTCGCCCTCCTGCACCTTGGCCGTGTTCTTCACCGCGCCCAGGCCCGTGGTCACGCCGCAGCCCAGCAGGCACACCTGCTCGGGGTTGGCCTTCGGGTTGATCTTGGCCAGCGACACCTCGGCCACCACCGTGTACTCGCTGAAGGTCGAGCAGCCCATGTAGTGGTAGATCGGCTGGCCGTTGTACGAAAAGCGCGTCGTGCCATCGGGCATCACGCCCTTGCCCTGCGTGGCACGCACCGACACGCACAGATTGGTCTTGCCGCTCTTGCAGAATAGGCACTCGCCGCACTCCGCCGTGTACAGCGGAATCACATGGTCGCCGGGCTTCACGCTGGTCACGCCTTCGCCCACCTCCACCACAATGCCCGCGCCCTCATGGCCCAGCACCACGGGGAACAGGCCCTCGGGGTCGTCACCGCTCAGGGTGAAGGCGTCCGTGTGGCACACGCCCGTGTCGGTGATGCGGATCAGCACCTCGCCCTTTTGGGGCGGCGCCACGTCGATCTCGACGATCTGCAGGGGTTCTCCGGCCTTGAAGGCCACGGCGGCTTTGGATTTGATGGTCATGGTGTTGGGGTGATTGGTTGGTAAAGGGGAGGCGAGCGGGGCTCTGTGGCCAGCGTCGCATGCGTTGACTCCGTGACTGTAGGCCATGTGCGGGGCGCACAGAAACCCATGGCCGCAGACCTTGGGGGTATGGCCGAATTCCATCGTTCATGGCCTGGCCGGACATGGCCTCCCGTATAGTCCATCGCGCTTCTTCGCTCTCCGCAGTTCAATGGACCACCACCATCCGCACCATCCCCACCATCACCCCGCCGGCCAGCCCCACCGCATCGACCTCGTCGTCTACCCCGGCTTCAAGGCGCTGGAGGCCGTGGGCCCCATGTCCGTGTTCGACTACGCCAACGTGCACCTGCGCCAGCACGGCCGGCCCGATGGCTACACCGTGCGCGTGGTCGCGGCCCAGGCCGGGGCCGTGCAGTCCGACACCCTGATGGCCCTTACCGCCACCCACACCCTGGCCGGGCTGGAACAGCAACAGCAAGGAGCAGGAGAGGGCGGCCCCGGCTGCACCGTGGTGCTGGTCGGCTCGCGCAACATCGAGCAGGTGCTCGCGGCCTCGCCCGAGCTGGTCGCCTGGGCCGCCCGCGTGGCCCCGCGCGTGGACCGCATGATCGCCCTGTGCTCGGGCAGCTTCTTCCTGGCCGCCGCCGGCTTGCTCGACGGCCGCCGCGCCGCCACCCACTGGAGCGTGGCAGCCCTGCTGCGCCAGCGCTACCCCGCCATCGACGTGGACCCCGATGCCATCTACGTGCGCGACGGTTCGCTGTGGACGTCCGCCGGCGTCACCGCCGGCATCGACCTGGCCTTGGCCCTGGTCGAAGAAGATTTTGGCCACGCCCTCGCGCTGGAGGTGGCGCGCGATCTCGTCATGTACCTCAAGCGCCCCGGCGGCCAATCCCAGTTCAGCGTGCAACTGGCCAGCCAGGGCACCGCCCACCGCGACATCCAGGCCGTGCAAAGCTGGGTGCTGGAGAACCTGCACGAACCCATGCCCCTGGCCGCCCTGGCCGCGCGCGCTGCCATGAGCGAGCGGCACTTTCGGCGGGTGTTCGTGCAGGAGACGGGGCAGACCCCCTCGGCATTTGTCGATGCGGCGCGGCTGGAGGGGGCTCGGCGCTTGTTGGAGTCAAGCTCCCAGCCCCAGGCCGCGCTGCCGCTCAAGACCGTGGCCGCGCGTGTGGGCATGGGGTCGGAGCAGGCGTTGAGGCAGTTGTTTGTGCGGCACCTGGGAATTACGCCGCAGGCGTATCGGGAGAGGTTTGGCGGGCCTGGGCGCCGCTGAATCGCGGCGGCCCCGAGGGGGGCTGAAACAAGGGCGGGGCACGGCCCAGGCCGCGTCACGTGGGCCTCAGGCGGAATGCATCAGCAGGGGCTCCTGCCGGCGCAGCTCGCGTACCTTGAGCGTGGCGCGGCCCAGGCCGGTCACGGTCAGCACCTGGGCTGGCCCACCAGTGCCCGCTGGCGGCAACGAAGCCGTGACCATCCCTGCCGCCGCCAACACCCTGAGCTTGTCGATCTGGCCCTCGTCCGACACACCGAGTGGTAACTCGGCATCGGCAATTTCACGAAGGAACTCGATAGGCATGGCATGTGCTCCAGAATTATTTTGATGCCCGTGGAGATAAGGGCCGCCATGGTGATTTCAAGAACCGAATCGGCGCGTTGAGTGAGACGGCCCGCCGCGCAACCCTTTGGGAGCCGGCGGCCTGATGGCGCCGCTGCTGCTCCCGCCGGGCCGTGCCGTGGCGGCTGGCCGCGCAATCAGGCCGACTGCACTTGAATGTGCCTCACGGCATCGCGCTCATCTTTCGGTATCTCGATGCGCAACACCCCGTCGCGGTACACCGCCACGCCCTGCGCGGCCTGCACGCGCGCGGGCAGTGTCAGGTAGCGGCAGAACGAGCCGTAGGCCCACTGCGACACCTGCCACCCGCCTGCGCGGCCCTGGTGGAAATGCGAGCGCCGCACGCCCCGCACCTTCAGCGCGCGCTCATGCACCTCGATGCTGAAGTCCTCGCGCTGCATGCCTGGGGCATCGATCCGAACGATCACAGCACGCTCATCCTCCAGCACCGCTGCGGACAGAAAGGCCCAGCCCTTGAGCAGCGGCACGGACTGGCGCAGCACGCCCTCCTTGCCTTCCAAGGCCCCGAGCTGAGGCTGCTGTGCCTTTTCCTTGTTTTGCCGCTGGCTCCAGGCCTCCCTGGCCCGGGCCACCATGCCATGCCAGCCCCGGGATATGGTGCTCCACAGGGAGCCTGCAATCTGCTTGAGTTCTGCTGCCATAGGGTTCATGTTCATTCTCCGCAAATGCTTGTGGTGGGATCACCCCGCGGTTCAGCCAAGCGCCACGGGAATCTTGCGCGCCTGCGCATGGGCCTTCTTCGGAATGTGCAGTGACAGCACACCATCCTTTAGCTGCGCCTGTATGCCGGCGGTGTCCAGCTCGCGGCTCAGCACAAAGCTGCGGCGGTAGCGCGGTATGCGCACCTCGGCATGCACTGCCTCAAGGCCCTCGGGCATGCGGGTCTGCACCGTGCCTTCGATCAAAAGCGATTCGCCCTCCACCTTGATGTCCAGTTGCTCACGCGGCACGCCTGGCATGTCGGCCAGCAGGGTGATGCCATGCGGGTTCTCGAACACGTCCACGGCCGGCAGCACCGAATGTTGCTGATCCTGGTCCACGGCGCCACCGCCACGGGTGTTGCCATTGGCTGCGGTGGTGGTGGTGGCGACCTGTTGTTGCTGTTGCGTCGTCATGGTGGCTACTCCTCAATGCGGTGTGTCTTGTTGGGTCTTCCTTGTGCGTTCACTGGATATTGATGCGCGTGGGCTGGGGCGCCTCCCTGCGGGCGATGCTCACCTGCAGCACACCGTCCCGGTAGCTCGCGCTCACCTTCTCGGGGTCGATGTCGTCCGGCAGCGAAACGGTGCGCGAGAACGCTCCGTTGCGCCGCTCGCGCGCATAGACCTGCACGCTGGCGTCGTTCTGCGGAATGGTGTTGGCCCGCTCGCCCGAGATGCGCAAAATGCCCCGGTCCAGGTCCACATCGATCTTCGACGGATCGAGGCCGGGCACGAAGGCGTACACCTCCACGCTCGACGGCGTGCGCCCCACGTTCAGGGCCGGCAAGGTGCCCGAGGCAACGGATCGGATGGCGCTCGGCAGGCTGGCAGCGCCGAACACGTCATCGAGTTCACGGCGCAGCCGCTCGAAATGACCGAACAGGCTGCCTGGATGATTCAACAGCGATGCATACATGGTGGGTCCTCCAAGTGGTGGGTGGATGAACACACCGGCAGGACACCGTCCTGGCCGGCTCGGAAGGAAAAATAGAGCCGGCCAAAAGAGTTTCAAGAGGGTTTTTTGCAGGTCTGAAATCCTGCCTTCATAGGCGGCGCAGCCTGCGGGCGGGCCAAAAAATGCGCGAGGCGTAACAGGTACGCCACGGCCCCCTCCGCCCGCCATCTACGTGCGCCAGGGCGCGCTGTGGACCTCGGCCGGCGTCACCGCCGGCATCGACCTGGCACTGGCCCTGGTGGAAGAAGATTTTGGCCACGCCCTCGCGCTGGAGGTGGCGCGCGACCTCGTCATGTACCTCAAGCGCCCCGGCGGCCAATCCCAGTTCAGCGTGCAACTGGCCAGCCAGGGCACCGCCCACCGCGACATCCAGGCCGTGCAGGCCTGGGTGCTGGAGAACCTGCACGAACCCATGCCCCTGGCCGCACTGGCCGCGCGCGCTGCCATGAGCGAGCGGCACTTTCGGCGGGTGTTCGTGCAGGAGACGGGGCAGACCCCCTCGGCATTTGTCGATGCGGCGCGGCTGGAGGGGGCTCGGGGCTTGTTGGAGTCAAGCTCCCAGCCCCAGGCCGCGCTGCCGCTCAAGACCGTGGCCGCGCGTGTGGGCATGGGGTCGGAGCAGGCGCTCAGGCAGTTGTTTGTGCGGCATTTGGGGATTACGCCGCAGGCGTATCGTGAGCGGTTTGGGGGCCTGGGAGGCGGTGAAGCTAAAGGGGGTTGCTACCATGGCGACAACTGGTGAGCTTTAAGCAAATTGACTGCGACCAGAGTCATTCCAATTCGTGAACTTGCCCACAAGGAAACTGAGCAGCATGGTTGAAACCGTCGTCCTCTATAGGCCCACCGGGCCAGAAGAAATCGAACTCATCAAGCAAAGTGGTTTTACCAAGTGGCCACCGCGGTTGCCTGAGCAGCCCATCTTCTACCCCGTCACCAATGAGCAATATGCGATCGATATCGCTGCCGACTGGAACGTCAAGGCAAGTGGATACGGCTGTGTGACGCGATTTCAAGTGCGCAAGGCTTTCATGGATCGCTACGAGATTCAAAAGGTTGGCGGCTACCACCATACGGAGTGGTGGATTCCGGCTGAGGATCTTGATGAGCTCAATGAAAACATTGTGGGCACTATCGAGGTGGTTCGGGAGTTCAGGGCCTGAGACGTTGGTGGCATTGGGCCAAAGCCCACACTTGCTAGAGTGAGATGAAAAAACCTCTTGGAGGAGGTGAGACGAGTGTTTTCAATCTGTGCGATTGCCAAAACCGCATGGGCTAGCCTGACAGCCTGGGATTACAAGCAATTCGTGCAACGCATGGACAAGCCCCGATGAACACAGAAAAGAATGACGCGATTGAAAACCAGGCCTTCACGGAACTGCTAATTTCGTGTCAGTTGCCGGGCTGCTCCGTGCTGTTCGCCCAATGTTTTGAACATCTTGCCGTTGACCCTGTAGAAGATTGGGCGCGTCGAATGGCGGCTTTGGCAGTCGACGCTGGATGGGCCTCGGATGGAACTGCCCGGGTGGTATGTCCCCGCCACGCTAGGACTCCTTCGGAGGCACGAAACTAGGCGCAAGGCTGGCCCATGGGTTGGCTTTGTGCAAAAGTGCGCGCACTGCTCGCTGCCGAACACACACGGCCCGAAGGCCTCGCCCATCGTTCGCGCCTATTTCTGCCTGCGAGCATAAAAAAAACCCGCCGAAGCGGGCTTTCCTGTCTGCACCAAGAAGGCCGAAGCCTTCCAAATGCAAGCGCAAGCGCAAACGCTCAGCGCTTGGCCAGCGGCGGCACGTCGCGGCGCACGGAGCCCGTGAACAGCTGGCGTGGGCGGCCGATCTTGTACTCGGGGTCGCCGATCATTTCGTTCAGCTGGGCGATCCAGCCGACGGTGCGGGCCAGGCTGAAGATGCCGGTGAACAGGTTCACGGGGATGCCGATGGCGCGCTGCACGATGCCGGAGTAGAAGTCCACGTTCGGGTAGAGCTTGCGCTGCACGAAGTAGTCGTCTTCCAGGGCGATCTTTTCCAGTTCCTTGGCCAGCTTGAACAGCGGGTCGTTTTCCAGGCCCAGTTCGGCCAGCACTTCGTTGCAGGTTTCCTGCATGAGCTTGGCGCGGGGGTCGTAGTTCTTGTACACGCGGTGGCCAAAGCCCATGAGCTTGACGCCGGAGTTCTTGTCCTTGACCTGCTTGATGAACTCGCCGATCTTTTCCACGCCGCCTTGGGCCTGGATGTCGTACAGCATGTTCAGGGCTGCCTCGTTGGCGCCGCCGTGGGCAGGGCCCCACAGGCATGCCACGCCAGCGGCGATGGCTGCAAACGGGTTGGTGCCCGACGAGCCGCACAGGCGCACGGTCGAGGTCGATGCGTTCTGCTCGTGGTCTGCGTGCAGGATGAAGATGCGGTCCAGCGCGCGTTCCAGCACGGGGTTGACCTTGTACTCTTCGCAGGGCGTGCCGAACATCATGCGCAGGAAGTTGCCTGCGTAGCTCAGGTTGTTCTGCGGGTACATGTAGGGCTGGCCCACGCCGTACTTGTACGCCATGGCCACCAGGGTGGGCATCTTGGCGATCAGGCGGATGGCGGCGATCTCACGGTGCTGCGGGTTGTTGATGTCCGTGCTGTCGTGGTAGAAGGCCGACAGGGCGCCCACCAGGCCGGTCAGCACGGCCATGGGGTGCGCGTCGCGGCGGAAGCCACGCAGGAAGAACTGCATCTGCTCGTTGACCATGGTGTGGTTGGTCACGCGGCTGGTGAAGTCGGTCTTCTGGGCTTCGTTGGGCAGGTCACCGTACAGCAGCAGGTGGCAGGTTTCCAGGAAGTCGCAGTTCTGCGCCAACTGCTCAATGGGGTAGCCGCGGTACAGCAGTTCGCCCTTGTCGCCATCGATGTAGGTGATGGCCGACTGGGTCGCTGCCGTCGACAGGAAGCCCGGGTCATAGGTGAACATGCCCGTTTGCGCGTACAGCTTGCGGATGTCGATGACGTCCGGGCCAATGCTGCCCTGGTAGACCGGCAGGTCCACGCTGGGGCTGCCGTTACTGAACGACAGGGTGGCTTTGTTGTCAGCTAGCTTCATTGTTACTTTCCTTGGGTAGGTTTGCCGGAATTCCGGTGGTAAGGGGCCCTGTCTCCAGATCAGGCCCGGGGCCGCGCTGCGCCACCACTGAGCCGCAGCATGCCGAGTACTTCACGCACTTCTTCTGTATCGAGAGGACCTTCGGGCTCACGGCGGGCGAGCACCAGGTCCAAAAGGTCGTTGTCTGCCAGGTTCATCAGCTCGGTCATGCCGTAGGCCTGGCGCCAGTTGAGGCTCGCCCCGTGCAGCGCGAAGAAGTTCTCGATGTAGAGATCGTTCTCCAGCAGGCCGCGCCGTGAACGCCAGTGCAGCTTGGCGCGTTCGCGGTCGTCCAGCAGGTCGGTCGGGGCCGGCGTGCGGGCGAGGGGGGGCGAGGTCTCGGACATGGCAGGGTTCGCTCGTTCGTTCGCTCTTCTTCTTCAGACGGCGCGGCGCACCATCAGTTCCTTGATCTTGCCGATGGCCATGGTGGGGTTCAGGCCCTTGGGGCAGACGTCCACGCAGTTCATGATGGTGTGGCAGCGGAACAGGCGGTACGGGTCTTCCAGGTTGTCCAGGCGCGCACCTGTGGCTTCGTCGCGGCTGTCGGCGATGAAGCGGTAGGCCTGCAGCAGGCCGGCGGGGCCCACGAACTTGTCGGGGTTCCACCAGAAGCTGGGGCAGCTCGTGGAGCAGCTGGCGCACAGAATGCACTCGTACAGGCCGTTGAGCTCTTCGCGCTCTTCGGGGCTTTGCAGGCGTTCCTTCTCGGGGGGCAGGTCTTCCGTGATCAGGTAGGGCTTGATCGAGTTGTACTGCTTGAAGAACTGCGTCATGTCCACGATCAGGTCGCGGATCACCGGCAGGCCGGGCAGGGGCTTGAGAACGATGGTGCCCTTGAGGGTGTTCATGTTCGTCAGGCAGGCCAGACCGTTCTTGCCGTTGATGTTCATCGCGTCCGAACCGCACACGCCTTCGCGGCACGAACGGCGGAACGACAGGCTGGGGTCTTGCTCCTTGAGCTTGACCAGGGCGTCCAGCAGCATGCGCTCGTGGCCATCGAGCTCGATCTCGATGGTCTGCATGTAGGGCTTGGCGTCCTTGTCCGGGTCGTAGCGGTAGATTTGAAAAGTGCGCTTCATGTTGTTCTTTCGTGAGGCTGCTGCGTAATCAGAACGTACGGACCTTGGGAGGCACGCTGTCCACCGTCAGGGGCTTGAGGTTGACGGGCTTGTAGGTCAGGCTGTTGTTCGCGCTGTGCCACAGGGTGTGCTTCATCCACTCCTTGTCGTTGCGGCCCAGCGGGAACTCGGCGTGGTCGGCAGGGTGCTCGTAGTCGTACACCGTGTGCGCGCCACGGCATTCGCGGCGGGCCGCGGCCGAGGTCATCGTGGCCTGGGCCACTTCGATCAGGTTGTCGACTTCCAGGGCTTCCATGCGGGCCGTGTTCCAGACCTTGGACTTGTCCTTCAGCGTCACGCCGCTCACGCGTTCACGGATGGCGTTGATCTTGACCGTGCCTTCGTCCATGCTGGCCTGCGTGCGGAACACGCCGGCGTGCTGCTGCATGCTCGAGCGGATGTCGTTGGCCACGTCCTGGGCGTAGATGCCCTCGGTCGAGTCCTGCAGCTGGTTCAGGCGGGCCAGGGTGCGGTCGGCACCGTTGGCGGGCATGGGCTGGTGCTCGCCCGAGCCCTTGACGAAGTTCACGATGTGTTTGCCGGCCGACTTGCCGAAGACCAAGAGGTCCAGCAGCGAGTTCGTGCCCAGGCGGTTGGCGCCGTGCACCGAGACGCACGAGCATTCGCCCACGGCGTAGAGGCCGTTGACGATGTTGTTCTGCTGGCCGTCGTGCACCACGACCTGGCCGTTGATGTTGGTGGGGATGCCACCCATCTGGTAGTGGATGGTGGGCACCACAGGGATCGGTTCCTTGGTGATGTCCACGTTGGCGAAGTTGTGGCCGATCTCTTCCACCGATGGCAGGCGCTTGCGGATGGTGTCCGCGCCCAGGTGGTCCAGCTTCATCAGGATGTAGTCCTTGTTCGGACCGCAGCCACGGCCTTCCTTGATTTCCTGGTCCATCGAGCGCGACACGAAGTCGCGCGGTGCCAGGTCCTTCAGGGTGGGCGCATAGCGCTCCATGAAGCGCTCGCCATTGCTGTTGAGCAGAATAGCGCCTTCACCGCGGCAGCCTTCGGTCAGCAGCACGCCCGCGCCGGCCACGCCGGTGGGGTGGAACTGCCAGAACTCCATGTCCTGCAGCGGGATGCCGGCACGTGCCGCCATGCCCAGGCCGTCGCCGGTGTTGATGAAGGCGTTGGTCGATGCCGCGAAGATGCGGCCCGCGCCGCCGGTGGCCAGCAGCACGGCCTTGGCCTGCAGCTCGTACAGGTCGCCGGTTTCCAGTTCGAGCGCGGTCACGCCGACCACGTCGCCCTGTTCGTTGCGGATCAGGTCCAGCGCCATCCACTCCACGAAGAAGTTGGTCTTGGACTTCACGTTCTGCTGGTACAGCGTGTGCAGCATGGCGTGGCCGGTACGGTCGGCAGCGGCGCAGGCGCGCTGCACGGGCTTTTCACCGTAGTTGGCGGTGTGGCCGCCGAAGGGGCGCTGGTAGATGGTGCCGTCGGGGTTGCGGTCGAACGGCATGCCGAAGTGTTCGAGCTCGATCACCACGTTCGGTGCTTCGCGGCACATGAACTCGATGGCGTCCTGGTCGCCCAGCCAGTCCGAGCCCTTGATGGTGTCGTAGAAGTGGTAGTGCCAGTTGTCCTCGCTCATGTTGCCCAGCGAGGCGGACACGCCGCCCTGCGCTGCCACCGTGTGCGAGCGGGTGGGGAAGACCTTGGACAGGCAGGCCACGTTCAGGCCTGCGCGGGACAGTTCCAGCGATGCGCGCATGCCGGAGCCGCCGGCGCCGACGATGACGACGTCGAACTTGCGCTTGGTGATGTTAGCTTTGGTGTAGCTCATTGTTGTTTGCCTTCAGTCGCGGGGGGATCAATCAGAGACGCCACAGAACCTGGATGCCCCAGCCGGCGCAGCCGACGAGCCAGACGATGGTGAAAACCTGCAGCGCCAGGCGCAGGCCCACGGGCTTGATGTAGTCCATCAGGACTTCGCGCACGCCCACCCAGGCGTGCCAGGCCACCGAAATGATGACGGTGAAGGTCAGCACCTTCATCCACTGGGCCGAGAAGATGCCGGCCCATTTGTCGTAGCCCATGGGGCCCTTGTTGAAGATGACCTGCACCAGCAGGGCCAGCGTGAACAGCGCCATCAGCACTGCCGTGACGCGCTGGCTCAGCCAGTCGCGCAGACCATAGTGGGCGCCGACGACGACGCGCTTGGAACCGTAATTGACGGACATGGATGTTTTTCCTCTTGTTATGTGGGGGGCACTGGGTGGCAGCGGCCGCCGCCTTTTTTATTCAGGGGTCGATCAGTACAGGCCGAACAGCTTGGCGCCCAGCACCAGGGCCAGGGCGATGCTGATCACGAACACGGTCAGCGCCGAGCTCTTGCCGAATTGCTTGTTCACGGCGCTGTGGCTCACATCCATCCACAGGTGGCGCACGCCGGCCGTGAAGTGGTGCAGGTACGACCAGATCAGCGCCAGGGCCACGAGCTTGATGAACCAGCCGGGCACGAAGCCGATGCCGATGTTGAATGCCGCCGTGAATTTGGCGAACGAGATTTCGGACGACACCGAGGTGTCGAACATCCAGATGATGAAAGGCAACAGCAGGAACATGATCAGCCCGCTGGCGCGGTGCAGGATCGACACCCAGGCCGCAGGCGTCATGCGGTAGGTGGTGAGGTCCTTGAAGGCATTGATGTTGCGGAATTCAGGCCGTTTTTTGGCGAGCTCGGTCATGTTGAGTGCTTTCGTGGATGTAACTTCTTTGTAATTCGGACATGCAAAGAACGCAAAATTCTATTGCAACGCAACACACAGAGGGTCAATGGTCCGTAAAGATCGACATTTCCGCTCAGGTGCCAGGGTGGTGTCAGCTCAATTCATTACGGTAGTGGTGCGTGTCCGTGAGGTACAGCCCGCGCCGTAACTCCATAGGAACATCGTTGTAGGTATACGCAATGCGCTCCACGCTGAGCAGCGGCGTGCCCGGTGCCACCTTCAGCACCGCAGCCTGTTCGGGGTCAGGCAACACAGCCCGTATTTTCTCCTCGGCGCGCACCATGCGCACGCCGAAATCGATTTCGAACATGGCATAGGTCGGGCCCTGGTAGCTGGCCAGCTGGTCGGCCGTCAGCCCCTTGAAAGCCTGGCCCGGCAGCCAGATGTCCTCCAGAATGGTGGGAACGCCCACGAAGGACAGCACGCGCCGCGCCTGGATCACCGGGTCGGCGCTGCGCAGGGCGAGGGCGCGGGCCACGTCGGCCGTGGCGCGCACGCGCTTGCAGTCGATCACCTGGCGCTGGGCGCGGCCCTCGCCGCGCGCGTCGCCGGTGTCGGGCATGAGCTTCAGAAAGCGGTACTGCACATGCTGCTCGGCATGCGTGGCCACGAAGGTGCCCTTGCCCTGGCGGCGCATCACCAGGTTCTCGGCGGCCAGCTCGTCGATGGCCTTGCGCACCGTGCCCTGGCTCACGCGAAAGCGCGCGGCCAGTTCCATCTCGCTGGGAATGGCCTCGCCCGGCTTCCATTCGCCCTGCTGCAGGCTCTGCAGGATCAGGCCCTTGATCTGCTGGTACAGCGGGCTGAACGCCGGCGTGGCAGCGCCCGTGCCAGCGGCGGGCTGTGCAGGGGTGTCGGCGTTGAGCGGGATCGAGGACATGGCGGTCGGCTGGTGGGCGGTGTCGGGGGCTCTGCGAGGGCTTGGTGCGGGTGCTGCGAACGGGCAGGCGCGCACCTTGCCCAGTTTCTTTTTCAGGACTCCGATCATATCTTATATAAGACATAAGACAAATTGACCGGGGTATTGAATCGGCGGTACACTCCAAGGCTGTTTTGCGGGGCACGGGCTGCTGGTAACAGGCGCTGGTGCTTGCGTTGCACACACCCCTGATTTCCTCACTTCCCTGGAGTTCTCACCATGAGCAAGAAGCCCGTTCGCGTTGCCGTCACCGGCGCCGCTGGTCAAATCGGTTACGCACTGCTGTTCCGTATCGCCTCCGGCGAAATGCTGGGCAAGGACCAACCGGTCATTCTGCAACTGCTCGAAGTGCCTGTCGAAGGCCCCCAGAAGGCGCTCAAGGGCGTGATGATGGAGCTGGACGACTGCGCATTCCCGCTGCTGGTCGGCATGGAAGCCCACAGCGACCCGATGACCGCCTTCAAGGACGCCGACTACGCGCTGCTGGTCGGTTCGCGCCCCCGCGGCCCCGGCATGGAACGTGCCGAGCTGCTGGCCGTGAACGGCGCCATCTTCACGGCACAGGGCAAGGCCCTGAACGCCGTGGCTTCGCGCAACGTGAAGGTGCTGGTCGTCGGCAACCCTGCCAACACCAACGCCTACATCGCCATGAAGTCGGCACCTGACCTGCCACGCAAGAACTTCACCGCCATGCTGCGCCTGGACCACAACCGCGCTGCCAGCCAGATCGCTTCCAAGACCGGCAAGGCCGTGGCCGACATCGAGAAGCTGACCGTCTGGGGCAACCACTCGCCCACGATGTACGCCGACTACCGTTTCGCCACCATCAACGGCGAAAGCGTCGCCAAGATGATCAACGACCAGGAATGGAACGCCAACACCTTCCTGCCCACCGTGGGCAAGCGCGGCGCCGCCATCATCGAAGCACGTGGCCTGTCGTCGGCTGCCTCGGCTGCCAACGCCGCCATCGACCACATGCGTGACTGGGCCCTGGGCACCAACGGCAAGTGGGTCACCATGGGCATCCCGTCGGACGGCCAGTACGGCATCCCCAAGGACACCATGTTCGGCTTCCCCGTCACCTGCGAAAACGGCGAGTACAAGATCGTCGAAGGCCTGGAAATCGACGCCTTCTCGCAAGAGCGCATCGACAAGACCCTGGCCGAGCTGCAAGGCGAGCAAGACGGCGTCAAGCACCTGCTGTAATCCGCAGACCAAGTCCTTCAATGGCCGACTGGAACCCCGCGCTCTACCGCCGCTTCGAGGACGAGCGCACGCGCCCGGCCGATGAGCTGCTGGCGCGTGTTCCCCTGGCCCAGGCCACTCACGTGGTGGACCTGGGCTGCGGGCCGGGCAATTCCACCGAGTTGCTGGTGCGGCGCTTTCCACAGGCGCAGGTCACCGGCATCGACACTTCCGAAGCCATGCTGGCCAGTGCGCGCGAGCGCCTGCCCGGCACGGCCTTCGAGCGTGGCGACATCGCCACGTGGGTGCCCGCCGTGGCGCCCGACCTGATTTACGCCAACGCTGCCCTGCAATGGGTGGCGGGGCACGAAACCCTGGTTCCGCGGTTGTTCAGCCTGCTCGCCCCCGGTGGCGTGCTGGCCATCCAGATGCCCGACAACCGGCAGGAACCTTCGCACCGCCTGATGCGTGCCGTGGCCGGCGAAGCCCCCTGGCGCGAGCCCATCGGCGACGCCGATGCCGTGCGCACCGAGCTGGCCACCATTGCCGGCTACTACGACATGCTGGCCCGTGATGCAGCCAGCGTGGACGTGTGGCACACCGTCTACCAGCATGTCATGCCCTCGGCCGGCTCCATCGTCGACTGGCTGCGCAGCACCGGCCTGCGCCCCTTCCTCGATGCGCTGCCCGATGACGCGCTGCGCGCCGGCTTCCTGGCCGAGTACGAGCGCCGCATCGCCGAGGCCTACCCCGAGCGCAGCGACGGCAAGCGCCTGCTCGCCTTCCCGCGCATGTTCATCGTCGCGCAGCGCCGCCCATCATGAGCACCGTGTCCGCATCCGCACACCCTGCCAGCGTACTGCTGGGCGCCCAGGCCGCTGCCAGCCGCCTGCCCGTGTGCGACCACTACAGCGGTGTCGAAGCGCGCATGAAAAAGAGCCTGCAGCTGCAGGCCGAGATGACCGCCGAGTTCGGCCACTGCGTGTTCGACGTCACGCTCGACTGCGAAGACGGCGCGCCCGTGGGCCAGGAGCGCGAGCACGCCCGCCTGGTCGCATCGCTGGCGCTGAACGCCGCCGAGGGCGCGCGCGTGGCCGCCCGTGTGCACACCGTGGACCACGCGGCCTTTGCCAACGACATGGCCACCATCGCGGGCGAGGCCGGCCACCGGCTGTCGCACATCATGGTGCCCAAGGTCGAGTCGGTGGACGACGTGCTGCACGCCGAGAAGGCGCTGCTCGCCGCATCGGCCGGCCACCTGCCGCTGCATGTGCTGATCGAATCGCCCGCCGCCGTGCACCGCGCCTTCGAGATCGCCGCGCACCCGCGCGTGCAGAGCATCAGCTTCGGGCTCATGGACTTTGTCTCCGCGCATGGCGGGGCCATCCCTTCGTCGGCCATGGGCTCGCGCGGCCAGTTCGAGCACCCGCTGGTGGTGCGCGCCAAGCTGGAGATCGCCGCCGCCTGCCACGCGCATGGCAAGGTGCCCTCGCACTGCGTGGTGACCGAGTTCTCCGACACCGCTGCCATGCAGGCCGCTGCCACCCGCGCCAGCGCGGAGCTGGGCTACACCCGCATGTGGAGCATCCACCCCGGCCAGATCCGCCCCATCCTGCAGGCCTTCGCGCCGCAGCAGGACGAGATCGCACTGTCCGCCCGCATCATTGCCGCTGCCGCGCAGGCCGACTGGGCGCCCATCAGCCACGACGGCAGCCTGCACGACCGCGCCAGCTACCGCTACTACTGGCAGGTGCTCGAGCGCGCCCACCAGACCGGGCGCGCCCTGCCGCCCGAAGTGGCCCACTGGTTTGCTTCCCCCCACGCCTGAAACCTTTCCAGGACCTTTCCCATGAAATCTCTGATTCTCACCTCCGCCCTGATGCTGGTGGCCCCTGGCCTTGCCCTGGCGCAGGCCGCTGCAGAGCCCGCCAAGAAGAGCGCGCCCGCCGCCAAGAAGGAAGCTGCACCCAAGAAAGAAACGACCGCCGCCAAGCCGGCAGCCAAGCCTGCCACCAAGTCGGCCGAGGCCAAGGACAAGGCCCCCGCCAAGAAGACCGCCAAGGCCGAGCCCACGAGCAGCCGCCAGCAGCTGAACACGGCGGCCAACCAGGTGGCCTCGGGCCTCATCGCGGCCGATGCCGCCCTGAGCCCTGAAGAGCAGGCCATTGCCCAGAAGGTGCACACGGGCCGCATCGCCTGCGAGCTGGGCGCCGTCGTCAACGTGACGGCCGACCCCGCCATTCCCGGGCGCTTTCACATCGAAGGCAAGGGCTTCAAGTACCACATGACTCCCGTGGTCACCAGCACCGGCGCCGTGCGCCTGGAAGACCAGAAGGCCGGCGCCGTGTGGCTGCAGATCGCCAACAAGTCCATGCTCATGAACCAGAAGCTCGGCCAGCGCCTGGCCGACGAGTGCATGAGCGCCGAGCAGACCCTCGTGGCCGAGGCCGCCAAGAAGGCGCCGCCCCAGAGCGTGTTCGACCCCGCGCCTGCCGCCACTGCGGCGACGGCCACCGCCACCAAATAACCACAGCCGACGAGACACGGTACCCCCGCGCCGCCTGGCCTTGCCGCCCCGGCGCAACCACCCCACTTTAGAACGCAACCGGAGAAAAATGATGTTGAAAGCCTACCGTGACCATGTGGCCGAGCGCGCCGCGCTGGGCATCCCCCCGCTGCCCCTGACGGCCAAGCAGACCGGCGAGCTGATCGAGCTGCTCAAGAACCCGCCAGCCGGCGAAGGCGAGACGCTGGTGGACCTGATCACCAACCGCGTGCCGGCCGGTGTGGACGATGCCGCCAAGGTCAAGGCCAGCTACCTGGCTGCCGTGGCGCACGGTACCGAAGTCTGCACGCTGATTGGCCGCGAAAAGGCCACGCAGCTCCTGGGCACCATGCTGGGCGGCTACAACCTCACCCCTCTGATCGACCTGCTGGACGACGCGGCCGTGGCCTCCGTCGCCGCCGAAGCGCTCAAGAAGACGCTGCTCATGTTCGACCAGTTCCATGACGTCAAGGAAAAGGCCGACAAGGGCAACACCTTCGCCAAGTCGGTGCTGCAAAGCTGGGCCGATGCCGAGTGGTTCACCAGCCGTCCCGAAGTGCCCCAGAGCATCAAGCTCACCGTGCTCAAGGTCACTGGCGAAACCAACACCGACGACCTGTCGCCCGCGCCCGACGCCTGGAGCCGCCCCGACATCCCGCTGCATGCGCTGGCCATGCTCAAGAACAAGCGCGACGGCATCACTCCCGAAGAAGACGGCAAGCGCGGCCCGGTGAAGTTCATCGAAGACCTGCGCGCCAAGGGCAACCTGGTGGCCTACGTGGGTGACGTGGTCGGTACCGGCTCCAGCCGCAAGTCGGCCACCAACAGCGTGCTGTGGTTCACCGGCGAAGACATCCCGTTCGTGCCCAACAAGCGCTTCGGCGGCGTGTGTCTGGGCAGCAAGATCGCTCCCATCTTCTACAACACCATGGAAGATGCCGGCGCACTGCCCATCGAGCTGGACGTGAGCCAGATGAACATGGGCGACGAGATCGAACTGCTGCCCTACGCCGGCAAGGCGCTGAAGGACGGCCAGGTCATCGCCGAATTCGAAGTCAAGAGCGAAGTGCTGTTCGACGAAGTGCGCGCCGGCGGCCGCATTCCGCTGATCATCGGCCGCGGCCTGACGGCCAAGGCCCGCGAGGCCCTGGGCCTGGCACCTTCCACGCTGTTCCGCCTGCCGCAAGTGCCTGCGGCCACCGGCAAGGGCTTCACGCTGGCCCAGAAGATGGTCGGCCGCGCCTGCGGTCTGCCCGAAGGCCAGGGCGTGGTGCCCGGCACGTACTGCGAACCCCGCATGACTTCGGTCGGCTCGCAGGACACCACCGGCCCGATGACGCGCGACGAACTGAAGGACCTGGCCTGCCTGGGCTTCAGCTCCGACCTGGTGATGCAGTCCTTCTGCCACACGGCCGCCTACCCCAAGCCCGTGGACGTGAAGATGCACCACGAGCTGCCCGACTTCATCAGCACGCGCGGCGGCATCTCGCTCAAGCCCGGCGACGGCATCATCCACAGCTGGCTCAACCGCATGCTGCTGCCTGACACCGTCGGTACCGGCGGCGATTCGCACACCCGTTTCCCCATCGGCATCAGCTTCCCCGCCGGCTCCGGCCTGGTGGCGTTCGCCGCTGCAACGGGCGTGATGCCCCTGGACATGCCTGAATCGGTGCTGGTGCGCTTCAAGGGCAAGATGCAGCCCGGCGTCACGCTGCGCGACCTGGTGCACGCGATTCCGCTGTACGCCATCAAGGCCGGTCACCTGACCGTGGCCAAGCAGGGCAAGAAGAACATCTTCTCGGGCCGCATCCTGGAAATCGAAGGCCTGCCCGACATGAAGGTCGAGCAAGCGTTCGAGCTGTCCGACGCATCGGCCGAGCGCTCTGCCGCCGGTTGCACGGTGCGCCTGAACAAGGAACCCGTGATCGAGTACATCAACTCGAACATCGTGCTGCTCAAGAACATGATCGCCCAGGGCTACGCCGACCCACGCACCATCGGCCGCCGCATCAAGGCCATGGAGGCCTGGCTGGCCAATCCCCAGCTGCTGGCCCCCGATGAGAACGCCGACTACGCCGCCATCATCGAGATCGACCTGGCCGAGATCACCGAGCCCATCGTCTGCTGCCCCAACGACCCCGATGACGCCAAGACGCTGTCGGACGTGGCCGGCGCCGCGATCGACGAAGTGTTCATCGGTTCGTGCATGACCAACATCGGCCACTTCCGCGCAGCCTCCAAGCTGCTCGAAGGCAAGAAGGACATCCCCGTCAAGCTGTGGATGGCCCCGCCCACGAAGATGGACGCGCACCAGCTCACCGAAGAAGGCCACTACGGCGTGTTCGGCGCGGCCGGCGCCCGCATGGAAATGCCCGGCTGCTCGCTGTGCATGGGCAACCAGGCCCAGGTGAAGGAAGGCGCTACCGTCATGTCCACCAGCACCCGCAACTTCCCCAACCGCCTGGGCAAGAACACCAACGTGTACCTGGGCTCGGCGGAGCTGTCGGCCATCTGCTCCAAGCTGGGCCGTATCCCTTCCAAGGAAGAGTACCTGACCGACATCGGCGTCATCAACCAGAACGGCGACAAGATCTACCAATACCTGAACTTCGACAAGATCAGCGAGTTCAAGGAAGTGGCAGACGGCGTCTCCGCCTGATCGGTTGACGGATTGCCCAGCCCCTGATGGGGTTGGGCGGGTACGTTTCCCAAAGCAAAACGGGCTCCCATATGGGAGCCCGTTTTGCTTGGGTGGTCAGGGAAACACTTCCACATGGTGGCGGTGCCCACGACCGTGAAACACCACCACCATGGGAAGGCCCGCAACTGGCGAGCCTTGTCAGGCTGGGTGTTTAGAAGGCGCTGATTTCGCCCGAGGGGATCTGGCCCAGACGAACGGCTTCGGCAGCCGCTGCACGCACGGCAGCGCGGTCAGCCGTGGACTTGTAGGTCACGACGCGCGAACCAGCAGGTTCCTGGCTGCGGGTCTGGGCCACGTTGGCGGCTTCGGCAGCCACTTCGGCGCGGGTGCGGTTCGTGTCGAACTTCAGGGCGAACTGCGAAGCGTCGGCTTCGTCAGCGTGGGCGCCAAAGGCAGA